>JAVCCE010000054.1 GCA_030765645.1 Candidatus Hinthialibacter antarcticus
TGCACAGGCGCTCCCAGAGTTGCATCCATGCCTGATTTGGTTTGTCAATTTGTGAAATGCCGGAGCCCGTTTCTGAATCTCAAAAATGGCCATCCATCACGGTAGGTACTCACTTACCGGATGAACCTTATTTGAATGGTTCTACGCCAAGATCTTTGCATATCTTCTTGGCTAAAATATCTTTGATTTCTGAATGCCTTGGAATCGCGGAGCGTTTATTCAGGGCGGAGTTGTGCCACCATGAATGCTTGCCGCCTTCCCTCAGGAGATCGCATCCTTGGCTACGTAGATAACGTAGTAACTCACTCCTCTTCATATAGCGATAATTTCTTTTTTAAATCCGCTACCCACGGCGGTTAACGCATCTTGGCGGTTGAATTCGAGTGCTTCCTTTAGCGTTAACTCTAATGTTTCCTTTAAATCATCATACGTTTTTTCTTGACAATTAACGCCAGGAATTTCTTCGATCCATCCTATCCACCAATCGCCATCCTGTTTTATAACGGCGGTATATTCATTTTTCATGGACATTGTCTCCATATATCTTTGGATATCATTTTCTCGATATAGGTTAAGAACGAATTATCAAAACACATTTTTGCGAACGATGCGCTTTCAATCTATAGTCACTATTGTAGCGCCTTTTTGAGGGTCAAACGCAATGTCTCTACCTGCCTTTGCCATCATAATACATCTCGAATTTCAAACTCTGTATTGTGAACGATTTAGACGTAGCCCAAGGTATTAGAGCACTGCTCAAAAGGTTGAAATGATTATTGCAGGAAGGCAGGGGGATTTAATGTTTCATACAGAGCAAATAAGTCTTTCAATTCCGTCCAAACTTGTTCATTATAGAGGACCAAGAGATAAAACAGAAAAAGCGATTCTCTGTTGGGAGATCAACTAGAATTAATTTAAGCAATCAAAAAAGGGGAAAAGTTATGAGAAGTTGTCTCGTTTTTACAGCAATTTTTGTTGCGAGCCTCGCGTATAACGTGCAATCTGGATTCGCTCAAGAGAAAGCCTCTTGGAGATTAACCGGTGCGGCCAAGCATGATGTGAAGATTCCCGATATTTTAGGGTATCAAACGTTGCTTTGCGATCCACATATGCACACAGTTTTTTCTGATGGGGCGGTTTGGCCGACGGTTCGAGTTGATGAAGCCTATCGGGAAGATCTCGATTTCATGGCCATTTCAGACCATATTGAATATCAACCTCACAAAGAAGATATACCCACCAACCACAGTCGCGCCTACGATCTAACGATCGGGCCAGCCAAAATGTTGAATCTGTTGATGCCGCGAGCCTCCGAGATTACCCGTAGTACGCCTCCGGGGCATTTTAATGCGATCTTTTTGAAAGATTCAAACGCTCTGGATACCGATGATTTTCTAACTCAAATAGAAATTGCCAACAAACAAGGCGCCTTTGTGTTTTGGAACCATCAAGCGTGGAAAGGCGAAGAACTCGGTTCGTGGCGCGATGTTCATACGACCATTTTCGAAAAAAAATGGCTGCATGGAATGGAAGTCGCGAACGGTGGTACATATTATCCATCCGCTCATCAATGGTGTCTCGAAAAAGGAATGACCATGCTGGGAAGCAGCGATGTTCACCAGCCGTTTTTACGCACAAAAACTTCACCCGACGAACACCGGTCGATGACGTTCGTCTTCGTGAAAGAGCGTACCTTAGAAGGTGTAAAAGAAGCGCTGTTTGCAGGACGCACAGCAGCATGGAATAAAAATGAAGTGATCGGATTGGAAAAGTATCTAAAAGAGATTTTCGCCCAATCAATCAAAATTGGGGATCCTTTCGTTAAAGAGGACGACGTGATGTACGTCGAAATTTCTAATTCGTCTGACATCCATTTCGATTTAAAACGGACCGGTGGAGAAGGGCCGGCGTCGTTCCAGATTCCTGCGCGTAGTTCCGTTCAGATTCGCCGTCAAGCGAAGGGGCAATCTGGAGCAGCTCATTTGAAATATGAAGTAACGAACTTGTTGGTCGCGCCGGGAAAAGGCTTGCCGGTTGAACTGACGTTTTTCGCTGAATAGTTCGCGTTGCGCTCTATTCAAACCAAGCGGAACCACGATGAAAATAGATGGATTCCGTTGGATATTCGGTGTGGTTCTTGCGTAAATTGGATGCTTTTTTTATTTCGCTGCATGTGGCATGGGTACAACTCTGCTTTCTTCAGTGCGGGCTTTCAGGCCCTGATGCACAGGCGTTCCCAGAGTCGCGCCCATGCCTGAATTGGATTGTCTATTTATGACATGCCGGAATACGTTTTTAGAATCAAAATCATGGCAATCCATCCGGTAAGTATTCAATTCCCGGATGAACATTTTTTTATACTGTGAGTTTGCGTAATTTATATGATTCTCATCGTCAATGTTGCTGAATGGGGTGAAGCCCACCTCAAACAAAACTTTCCGTGTGATTGTGGACAGTGGTTTGTAAGCGCATTCGGTGGAAACCAGGAAAAGTATACGACTTGGCGTCCCCGAATTGGAGACGCGATTCCACAACAAAATTTTGATGGAATTGTCATTAGCGGTTCTGCCGCATCTGTTTATGATGATGAAGAATGGATAACTCAACTTTCCAACTGTATTCTCGAATGGAATCGACAGAAACTCCCAATATTGGGAGTCTGTTTTGGCCACCAGTTGATTGCACAAATATTTGGCGGGAAGGTAGAGAAAAACAAGCGTGGTTGGGAAGTCGGCAGTTGTGATCTAGACCTGACTGAGACCGGAAAGAGTGATCTTTTATTTCATTCGGTTCCACCCGGGTTCAAGGTGATGCAATCCCATCAAGATATTGTCACTCAATTGCCTCCTGGTGCAGAGTGTTTGGCTTCTAGCGCGATTTGTGAATTTCAATCATTTAAAATTGGCAACCGCATCCGAACGGTGCAATTTCATCCTGAATACACGGTCGATCAGATGAAATTCATCATGGCCCCTCGCCGTGAAAAACTGGAATCTTCGGGAATTAATTTCGAGAATGCCCTCGTAGAACTTGCTCCAACATTAAAAAGCAGGACAATTTTAGCAAACTTTGAACAATTCTTTGTTCAACACAGGAATGAAATGTAAGGAGATCAATGCTGGTGAGCGAATTAACAACGTTCTCATTTCCAACCTCAATTGTTTATGGACCGGGTTCGCGCAATCAGTTAGGAGAGATTCTAAAAGAACAGCGCATTCAAAAGCCCTTGTTGGTTACAGACCCCGGATTGGTGAAAACGGAAGCCTATACTCTCATTGAACAAACTCTGCAACGCCAAAATATTGATTTTGTTCTGGCGACGGATGTACACCCAAATCCAATAGAAGAAGACATCGAAACATGCGGAGAAATTTTCAAACAAAACAAATGTGACGGCATCATTGGATTGGGCGGCGGCAGCGCGATGGACGCCGCCAAAGTGATCGCTGTTCGAGTGTCGCATGAGGGAGACATAAAAGAGTATGAGGCGCAGGTTGGCGGATATGCAAAAATCAAAGGCCCTTTAGCGCCGATCATAACAATTCCGACTACGGCGGGCACCGGAAGCGAAGTGGGCAGGGCGGGTGTTATCACTTCCCATGCGTTGGGAAGAAAGGTAATTATATTCAGCCCCTTATTGATGCCGAAAAAAGCCGTCATCGACCCCGAATTGACGGTGAGTTTGCCCCCTCATCTTACCGCTGCGACTGGTATGGATGCATTCACCCACAACTTGGAATCACTCACGTCGCCTGAATTCCATCCCTTATGTGATGCGATTGCGGTGGGGGGCTTGGAATTGTGTATTCGTTTTCTTGAGCGGGCCGTCTGTGATGGAAGCGACCTGGAAGCCAGAGGCAATATGATGATTGCCGCTATAATGGGGGCTGTGGCGTTTCAAAAAGACTTGGGGGCCGCGCATTCATTAGCGCACCCTCTTTCAACAGAATTTGATGTACATCATGGATTAGCCAACGCGATTTGTTTGCCTGCAACCATGCGATTCAACCGCGAAGCGGCAACCGCGCATTACGCGCGCGTCGCAAGCCTGTTTGGAAGGCCTGTTCATGCGATGACCGGGTTAGAGGCGGCGGATGCCGCAGTGGAAGAAGTAGAAGCCCTGATAAAGCGAATAGGGATTACTCAACGGTTACGGGATTTTTCGGTTCCAGAAGAATCTCTTGAGATGCTATCTCATAAAGCGTTTGATGATTCGTGCCACAAGACCAATGCCCGGGCCTGTACTCAACAGGACCTATTACAACTGTATAAGGAAGTTTGGTAAAATGAAAACATATCAATTACTCATAAACGGTGAGTGGGTATCAGCCAATTCGGGCAAAACATTCACAACCTATAATCCAACCATTACCGAACCCATCGCTGAAATCGCCCAAGCGGATGAATCCGATGTCCAAAAAGCCGTTCATGCAGCCCGGCAAGCGTTTGAAGAGGGTAAATGGAGCGGTATGCCAGCGTCTCAGAGAGGGAAGTATTTAAGAAAACTTTCCGAACTGATTTATGAAAACCTTGAAGAAATAGCCCAGCTCGAAACCCAGGATGTCGGTAAACCCATTCGCGATTCCCGGGATGAAGTCGCAGCGGCTGCCTATTGTTTTGAGTATTACGCAGGAGCCGCCACGCGCTTTTTTGGTGAAACCATTCCCGTCAGCAAAAGAGGTCTTGATTTTACCTTACGCGAACCGTGCGGCGTTTGTGCGGTTATTGTTCCCTGGAACTTTCCATTCCCAATGGCCGCATGGAAATGCGCGCCTGCGTTAGCGTCTGGCAATACGGTCATACTGAAACCGGCAAGTTACACTCCTTTAACTGCCTTGTATTTGGGGAAGCTGGCATTGGAAGCAGGCATCCCCAAAGGAGTGTTTAACATCATAACCGGGCCAGGAAGCACCGCCGGGGGAGCGTTGGTCGCTCACCCTGAAGTCGACAAGATTTCGTTCACGGGAGAAACTTCAACCGGAGTCGGAATCATGAAGTCGGCGGCGGATTGCATCAAACGGGTTTCGCTTGAGTTGGGCGGAAAATCTCCCAATGTTGTATTTGCAGACGCGGATGTTGAAAAAGCGGCGCGGTCTTCAGTGTTGGCTGTATTTGGAAATTGCGGCCAGGATTGTTGCGCCCGCAGCAGAGCGTTTGTAGAACAAAGCGTTTATGACCAGTTTGTGGAAGCGTTTATAGATCAAACTCAAAAAACCAAGATCGGCAATCCGATGGATGATCAAACTGAAATCGGTCCTATGGTTTCGATGAAGCAAAGAGAGACTGTATGCAATTATATGAAAGCCGGTTTAGATGAAGGCGCTAAACTCGCTTTTGGTGGAGCGCTTTTAGAAGATGGAGAGTATGCCAAAGGTTCATTCTTGCAGCCAGCCGTTTTCACTGGCGCTTCCAATTCCATGAAAATTGCAAGAGAAGAAATCTTCGGCCCGGTTCTTACCGTAATTCCTTTTACGGATGAGCATGAAATGGTCCGTCAGGTGAATGACTCGCCTTATGGTTTGTCAGGCTCGGTTTGGACCAATAATATAAGTAAAGCGTTGCGCACCGTAAAGAAAATCCGATCTGGAGTGCTAAGCATAAACTGCAACAGCAGCGTTCATACCGAAGCTCCATTCGGCGGTTATAAACAAAGCGGTACTGGAAGAGACTTGGGAATGTATGGGCTGCAAAACTTTACCGAAGTGAAGAATGTATTCATCGATATTGGAGAGTAAGTATGACAAAGTCGTCAAGTCTGAAAGAGATCAAATCAATCATTCAAAAAAATGATATTGATACGGTTAATGTTGTGATGCCCGACCATTACGGACGCTTGATCGGCAAACGCGTAACCGCCCGTTATTTTATAGATCACCTCTTTCATGCGGGGATGCATGCTTGCGAATATCTCTTAACTGTGGATATGGATATGGTCCCATTAAACGGGTTTGACATGACCTCGTGGGATGCCGGCTATGGAGATTTTCACGGGGTTGTTGATGAGAATACATTCCGGCTGATCCCTTGGTTGGATGGAACCGCTTTGGTCATGGTGGATTTGGAATGGGAGAATGGGAGCGAAGTGAAAGAATCGCCCCGCAATATTTTGAGAAATCAAATCAAACGGGCGAACCAAGAAGGAATGTATCCTCTTAGCGCTTCTGAATTGGAGTTCTATTTATTCAACGAAACGGTTGGTGAATTGGCGAAGCGGGGTTTCCAAAATCCCACCCCCACTTCAGATTATATTATGGACTATCACATGCTTGCGACGACCCGCGATGAAGATGTGATTCGCAGTATTCGCAATTTGATGACGGAAGCGGGAATTCCAATTGAATTCAGCAAGGGGGAATGGGGACTTGGACAACACGAAATCAACTTGGAATATTCGGATTCGTTAGAAATGGCGGACCGTCATGTGATTTACAAACAAGGCGTCAAAGAAATCGCATGGCAAAAAGGATATTCCGCCTGTTTTATGGCAAAATATGATACGGTGCAAGCCGGGTCCAGTTGCCATATTCATACCAGCATTATGGACAAAGATAAAAAGAAAAACTTGCTGTGGGACAGCAAAAAGAAAAAAGAATCCAAACTGTTCCGCCAGTTTTTGGGCGGATTGCTGAAATATTCACGCGAACTGTTTTTACTGTATTCATTTACGGTCAATTCCTATAAACGATATCAAGCCGGGTCATTCGCGCCGACGCGCATTGCTTGTAGTCACGACAACCGCACGACAGGTTTTCGAGTCATCGGGCATGATGCTTCATTTCGTATCGAAAACCGTATGCCTGGCGCTGACGCCAATCCGTATTTGGCATTTGCTGCCATTCTGGCTGCCGGACTCGCGGGTATTGATGAAAAATTAGATTGTGGAGATATGTTTTCTGGTGATGCGTATAAAAGCGAAAAATTACCAAGCGTTCCCGGCACTTTATCAGAAGCAGTCGAATTGTTTGAAAACAGTGAAATGGCAAAAAAGGCATTTGGTGAAAACATAGTGAAACATTATGCCTTACATGCGAGATATGAATTGAAATCGTGGAACTCCGCCGTGACGGATTGGGAGCGGGTTCGCTATTTTGACCGCATATAACTTCTGTGAGTTTTAGCGGATATGCAAATGATATATAAAAAATAGAAGAGGCGGCTTAAGCCGCCTCTCTGTTGTGAGATAAGCATAGAACACGCAACCGTGTCTCATTCATTGAATGATCAAAATGAATTGATCCGAATCTCAATTTGATTGACCCCCGGATATAACCTTACATTTCCAAAAGAAAGATTTACCGTTTCTCCATTCAGGGTTATCACGTCTTCGGGCGACGTGGATAAAGCAAACTCCGCCGCCATATTAGCCGGGAGTTCAATCCTGTATTTTTGCAAGCGGTTATTCACTCGCTGATATTCGCCTTTGATTTGACCACGCACCGTCGGAAAGACGATTGAACTGTTGGCTAGGTCTCCCATTTGTGGATGTATGCTCGTGATTTTAAAGCCTGGCGTCTTGGGTTGAATTCCCCAAAGGAAGCGGGGAATGATATTTCCCGGAACGGCGCCCCAAGCATGGTTCCAATCCGAGTTGGGTTTATATTTCATGTCCCATGCTTCCATGGTAATTGTCGAGCCGACTTTAATCATGTTCCACCAGCTGCGGTCGTGTTTGGCCCGCATTAAATCGAGCGCATATTTTTCTTCGCCGGCATTGTATAAACCCTCCATCAGATATTGGGCGCCATACACGCTACATGCCATCCCCCGCGATTTCACAAACGCGGCAACCGGCGCAACATATTTTTCCGGCGTAATACCAAACGCCAATGGCATCATGTTGGCGTGTAATGAAGCGTGTGTTGAACCTTCGCCATCGACATAGACGCCGCGCGTTGCGTCAAATAATTTTGTATTAATGGCTTGTTTTACTTTCGCCGCCATTGCGTTAAAATGGTCGGCCTCTTCTGGCTTGTCCAACACGGCGGCGAATTCCGCCATGATGACCATGTTCTGATAAAAGAAACAATTGACCACGGTGTTGATGGGGACCCTATCATAGCCGTCGCGTTCTCCTGGAGGCCAATCGACAAGATCTTCAAGCGGTCTTGATCCCTCAGGAAAGCCCAGTTTTTTCATATAGGCGTCGGTTACTTTCTCTAATTCTGAACTGATCAAACCATCTTCTCTGGCCAGGTCCATCAGTGATTTTTCTTTCAGGCGTTCATAATAGGCGGTCAGCAATTCCGTATCGCCCGTGTAGTAATAATCTTGATAGACCAGCATGGCGGTGTGAAGCAGCCACTCGGTGGGCCATGTCGAATGGTCCATAAAATACTCGATGGTCTGCTTGCTGATTGCGTATTCACGGTCGACGCAATAGTGGCTGAGCAGGTTAATATATGCGTCTCCCTCATAGGGAATCCGCTCGCGATCTCCATCAACGTATAGCCCGGCGAATGACGTCGCCTTCATGCTGTACTTACAGAGTTCCCAGATTTGGTCCAAGGTGGAATCAGAGCTGGTAAACGAACTCTCATCGTTTTTGAAATAATGGAATAGCGCTTTTTGCCGGACATCGTCAACCGACAAACCCTGCTTAGCATTTTCAATCTCGCAATAGCGGAAGGGCGTCACCACGCCAAGCGACTCAGGAAGCGCAACGGCGATCTGGTTGGTGTTTCGCTTGTCCGGGGGGAGTTGCAACACATAGTGATTTTGTTCAGGGGCAACCTGTAATTCAACTTCTTGATAACGAATGGTCCCGCCTGGCTTCTGATCTATTTTTCCGTCTTTGAGTTTTTCGCCCAATCGAATGATGAGCGTCTCTGGCTTGTTGGCTTTGTAGTTTAATTCCAACGTCCCGAAAGCGTCTTTTCCAAAATCAACAAAATAGCCGCCATCGGATGTTTTTTTGAATTCTGTTGGCGGGATATGTTCAATCTGAAAACGATTTTTTGTTGAAACCGTTTTGCCAAATGTTCCGGTTTTGAATGTTTGCACTTCTGAATAATCGGTTAGCCGATTGTCTTTATCCCAGATACGCACCTTCCAATAATAGGTCGTCTCCGGCTGTAACGGACCGCCCGCATGTTCAACATTGATGGATTGGCTGCTACGCGCTTGGGCGCTGTTCCAAACATCGCCGATGTTGTGATTGCTTTTTTCAAGGCTGGATGAGACCAGTATTTGATAGGCTTTCTGCAACACCGCCTGTTTGGGAACAATCCAACTATATTCTGGTAAAGAGTCGGCGATTGCCGCTTGGTCTGGCTCACGGATAAATTCTACTGTCATGCCTTCTGGAACACCAGCGTCAGCCCCTTTGTGCTGTTCAATCAACTCTTCGCATTGATTTCTCAAAGCGACAAGCGTGTCATGATATTGGCTATCTCGCGCCAGGTTTTTTGTTTCTTGTGGATCATCAACCAGGTTGTAGAGCGCTTCAATCGACTTGTCATTCACATAGCGAAAATATTTCCATTGCGCCGTGCGTACGCCTTCGCTGGGTGGAATATTCTCAAATTCCCACAGGTGTTCGACGAGAACCGCGTCGCGTTGCAACGAACTTTTTTGTCCGGCAACGATTGGAACAAGGCTTTTACCTTGGTAACTCTCGGGGCTTTTGGCCCCGGCATACTCAAGAATGGTCGATGGAATATCGACATTCAACGCCATCGCTTCGATGTCCTGGTGTTTGTCAACGCGCGGGTCAAAGATGATGAGCGGCACACGGATCGAATTGTCATACATCAACCATTTGCCAGCCATTTGGCGTTCGCCAAGAAAATAGCCATTGTCTCCCATGACAATAATTACGGTATTATCATCGACACCTTTTTCTTCGAGTTTCTTTCTGAGTTTCGCGATTTCCAGATCAATGCCGCCGATCATACGGTAATAGCCTTTGACGCTGTGCTGGTATTTTTCGGGGGTATCATAACGCCAGCGCCAGCGCGTCCGGTTGAACCCTTCACGCACCATAAGCGGTAATTCGTTGAAGTATTCGTCACCCGCCAGATTGGGGCCGGGCATGGTCATGTCCTGGTATAAGTGGTTCGTTTCTTTTTGCCAGAAATACTGATCGTCGGCATTATCGTGAGCGTGTGGAGCGCTGAAACTTAACGATAGGCAAAAGGGCTGGTCGGCAGGCGATTCGTCAATAAAATCAAGCGCCTTTTCACCAGTGTAGCGCGTCAAATGGACCACTTCGCCGTCTAGTTTTTTGTAGAAATAACCGCGCTGGTCAGGGTAGCGGCCATTTCGGTCATACGATTCATACACGTCAAAGAGGTTTGCATCATCGTTATAATTCACGCCAAACTTGCCAAAGAAACCCGTGTGGTAACCCGAATCTCTCAGCAATTTCGGATAAGAGGTCTGCATGTACTCATCTTGGATCGGCCCTGTTTGAAAGGTGTAACGATGACACCGTTCATATAAGCCCGTAAAAAGGCTGGCGCGGCTGGCGCAGCAAATAGGCGTTGTGACTATCGTGTGTTTGAAAAAAGTACCCTGCCGGGCGAGTTTGTCCATTTCGGGGGTCTGGATAATCGCATTGCCCGCATAACCAAGAGCGTCCCAGCGCTGGTCATCAGTAAGAATAAAGATAATGTTGGGTTTCTTCGCAGACGCCGCCGCAAGAGAAGTGGAGCATGTGATGGTGATGATAAAAATAACAGCAAAGATATATTGCAAGAAGACAGACTTCGGGTCTGCATTATTCATACGTAGCTCTTGTCGGCGTGTAATCATCTGATTTCCCATCATACATAAGAATTAAACTGGCCCAATCGCGATGCTGGGGCGATCAAGAAGGCGCACCGCTTTTATGAAACGCGATGCGCCTATTGATTGCATACTTATTTTTTCTTGGCTGCGGCTAATTTCGCTTTCGCATCATTAAGCAAACCCGAATCCATTGAGGCTTCGATGTATAACTCATGGATCGACCAATAGAGGCCGTCAACTTTTCCGGTCTGTATGATTTTGATAAAACGTGCAGTGCGGTTTGGAATGTCTAACGCAACAACCGGCGTTTCACCTTTTCCTTCAACAACAGGGCCAGACCACGAAATGCCATCGCTGGATAACAACACTTGATAACCGCGCGGGTAGTCGCCGCCTGAATTTTTAGAATCTAAGACGATTTTTTGGATACTGCGCTGCGAGCCAATATCAACCTGGAGCCACATGCCCGGCACTTGCGTTGCAGCGGTGTCCCAGCGCGATCCTTCGTTTCCATCAATGGCATTTTTTACGGCGCCATTGTTGTGTGAGGCGGACAGCTTCCAATCCGACCGATCAAGTTCCGACGCGCTTAGTTTGTTGATTAACGCTTCACAGGCTGAAATCGCCTCGGCTTTCACTTCTTTATCTGACAAATAAGACTCTATCTGCGTTAACGAATTCATATCGACCGTCTTCGCAAGCGCGCCGATCATCATCTTCTTCTCATTGGCGGTTTTGGCTTTCGCCTTCGCCTTGCCAAACCAGGGGCTATCCGGCGGCGTTAATCCGAGCGAATGAATAACCGCTTTGAAAGCAAGCCCTCGCTGTTCTTCCTCTTTGAACTGCGACATGCGGGAGAGTAATAATTCGATAGGCGTATTGTCTTTCCAACTCCCAAGCGCATACAACGCGGCGTTTTGGACAGAGCGGTTTTTGTCTTGAAGCGAATTCGAGACCAGATTGAACGCCTCCGGCCCGCTATATTCAGTCAAGAGGCGAATGTATGACTGCTTGACTTTTGGCGAGGAGTCGGCGAACAGTGATGCAATTTTATCGGTCGCCGCGCTCTTGTCAGCCAATTGTGACGATAACGATTTCGCGACTTCTTCTAAGCCTCGGATATCTCCTTCGTCATCTTTGCCCTGAATTAATTGAAGTACGGTCGGAACATCATTCGCGCCGCCGAGCGTCATCAATGCGTTATAAGCGGCTTGGCGGATACCGGGGCTTTTGTCGCCAGTCAATTTCACGATTGATGAAAAAGCATCCCGCGCATTGCGGTCGGCCAGCGCGTTAATTGCCGACAAGCGCTTTGCTTCATTGGAGTCGCCAAGAAACGCAATCAGCGCACCGTTGACGCGGTCGCCTTTGAGTCGCGCCAGACTGTTTTGCGCTGCTTGCCCCAGTTGTCCGCCCTTGAGCGCGAACGTAATCAAAGGCGCCGCAACACGCGCATTGCCAATCGCCCCCAACGTTTGAACCGCTGCAATTTGGACGGACGCGTTCGAACTCTTCGCCGCATCCAAGACCTCAGCAATTACATTCCCGTGGCCGCGCCTTGCGAGCGCATTCAACACCACCACTTGTGATTCTTCGGGCAATTGCTTCAACTCTTGCGCCAATGACTTCGACGCATCCTCGCCGGGAAGCATCTTTAAAAATGGGCCGCAAGCCGCTTGTTGCAGTTTGGGCTCATTCTCTTTCAGCAATGAAATAACAAGAGGCAGCGATGAATCAGAATCAATATTGATCAAGCCGCCGTAGGCCGCAACGCGAACCTGTGCGGGGTATTCTGGAGACGATAGTTGCGTGTAAACATTTTTCGATAATGCGGCTGATTTGGTTTGCGCGAGCGAGTCGGCGCATAAAAGCAACGCATCGAGTTTATAGGGTTCGAGATCATCGCTTGCGACGAAGTCGCTCAGTATTTTCAACGCGGCCTTGCCGCCAATTCGACCGAGCGCCCGGGTGGTCACTTGTTGCAAGTACGGATCATCGCTTTTCAGAAATTTCGCCAGTGATTTCGCCGCTTTTGGATTGCGGCGTTCTGCGATGGAGCCAATCACGCCAATGAGTTTGTCGCCAGTCAGCGAGTTTAAAGATTTTTTGAATAACGCATCGACTTTTGGAGATTGGATGCCTTGCAAAGCCAAACGCGCCGGATCATTTAACCGGTCGTCTTGCAAAAACTTCCCTAAGGTTTTAACCGACTTCACTGTGCCGATTCGGCGAAGCATTTGACAGACAAACGCGCAGCCGTCAAACGTCGCGCCTTCTGCGTTTAAAACAGAGAGCATCTGGGCTTCAATTTCGCGCAACTGTTTCGGCGTCGCGATGCGAATATTGGCCTCGACGGCTGCGAGCGTTGTTCGGCTTTGCCCATAGGTATAGTTGGCGATTTCATCAATGTTGACCGGTTCCAGCCAAAGGCTAACCCGATCTTCCGTTGGGAAATTTTCAGGGATTTTGTTTAAAGTGACTTTGCCCGTCGCGGCCCATTCGGTCCCACGTTGAAGCGTAAACGCAAAACCAATGCAACGCATCGCATAAACGTCGTGTCCTAATGCGGTGTGGAAAATTCGCCCTTTGCCATATTCGATGGTGAACAAAAGAGGCTCATTTTCATTGGTGAGTTTTGATTTTCCGTAACCCAACAGGTCTTCGATATTGGCGGGGCCGCGCATTTTTGCATAGAGTTCGTCTTTGGCGTGCAACCAAACTTTAGGCAGCCCTTTTGAGATCGGGTGTTTCAAATCATGCATAACAACGGGGTAATCGCGCCGTGGGCCATGAGCGCCGCCTCTTCCGGGCGAATGATCCAAGACGATTTTACCATCGCGGACGCGAACCATCGGGCCAGACTTTTCGTTGCGACCGCCCCAACCGCCCAACGCGATCATTTTGTTGAACTCCAGCCATTCAGGGAACGCATTATCCGCAGCATGGTACGACACAAGCCCGCCGCCGTTTTTGATGTAGTTCTCAAAATCAGTTTGTGTTTCTTTCGACCACAAGTTGCCGTTGTAATTTGATACGACCACGTCGTATTTAGAAAACTCAGGCCGAAAGTTTTTCAAAGAACTGTCTTGGGGCGGCGACGTGGCAACGTCTACTTCAAACCGTCCACAGTCTTCTAGCATATATTTCAAGACGGGAGTGGTCGCCTTCCAGTCATGATTGTTTTGCCCGTCAATAATTAAGGCTTTCAACGGCGCCGCTGAACTGTCAGCAATGAAAGTCAATCCAACGATAAAAAGCGCGACGAATGTATATCGAAACAAGTTCATGTTTTTTTCCTTTATAATTAAGCTAAGGTCCAGGGCTTGCGATAGGCGCGGCCTAAGAGCGCGTTTGCTTCAGGGTCGTCGATGATGGTTTCCGTATCGGGGTTCCAGCGAATTTTTCGATTGAGCAGCATTGTGATTTCGCCTAAATGCCCGACGCTGATGGAACGGCAGCCGGTTTCGGCGGGGCAGATGGTTTCCTGGCGGCTTTTTACGCAGTCCAGAAAATTCTGGAAATGGTCGCGGCTTTGATACAGGCGCGTATCGTTTGGCCCGATGCAGTCTTTTTTTAACAAGTTTTCGTCTGATGCTTCGATGGCGCCTCGATTGACCCAAACCCAGCCATTCTCGCCGATCCACTTTGTTCCGCCCCGGTTTGAACTCGAGATGTTAATGGTGACGCCGGTTTTATATTTGCAGACAAAACTGTAACTCGTAGCGGTGTCATACAAACCTTCGCGGGGATACTCGGCGCTGCCGCTAATTTCAACCGGCCCGGTTTGGTCGTAGCCCATGCCCCAGTGGGCAATGTCGATATGGTGGCCCGCCCAGTCTGTGAGTTGGCCTCCTGAATAATCCATAATCCAGCGCCAGTCCCAGTGGCAGCGGTCTCTACCAAAGTCACAGTATTCACGCCAGGGCGCAGGGCCGAGCCAGCGGTCCCAATCTAAATCTTCAGGCGCGGGCTTCGTTGGTTTGAGGTCCGTTGAACCACCGCCGGGCAAGCCCACTTCGACTGTGTGGATCGCCCCGATTTTCTCATTGCGCACCAGTTCGCACGCATGTTGAAAATTTCCTTCAGAGCGCTGTTGGCTGCCGGTTTGCCATACCCGTCCGTATCGGCGAACCGCGTCACAAATGGCGCGGCTTTCGCGGATGGAGCGCGACAGCGGCTTTTCGCCATAGACATCAAGGCCTCTTTTCGCCGCAGCGATTGCGGGCAGCGCATGCCAATGGTCGGGGACGGCGATCAAGACCGCGTCGAGGTCGTCGCGCTCAAGCAGTTCGCGAAAATCCACGTAAGCGGCGCAGTCGCTATTATCATTAAATTCGTCCACGCTTTGTTTCGCCCGTTTGCGATGCGAGCCGTCAACGTCGCAAACAGCCCGAATATATGCTTCGTCGCGGCGCATAAAATTGCGCATGTCGCCGGTGCCTTGCGAACCGACGCCGATGCAACCCATCACGATCCGGTTGCTAGGCGCGACGTTTCCAAATGTACCCATGGCGGAAGCCGAAATAAACATCGGCGCCGCGAATGTGGATTTCAAAAAGTTTCTGCGAGAAAAATTTGATTGATTCGGCATGAGGCGTTCTCCCTATATTGACTGAAAATGGCTTGACGAGTTGAAAACAACAGTATTTCTATTTCACAAGTCATTATTCTATTATTACTCACCCAAAACCGTACTTAAGGTTCCAGAGCGTTTATCAATGAATTTATCAGAAGCGCTATAAAACTTCAATTGAAGTCCACCGTTTTACGGACTGTCGTTTTTAAAAAATTAGACATCATGCAAGCGAGAATAGGTGGAGAATCCTAAAATACGCAAAAATGGGGTTCTTCCGTAAATTGGATACTTTATCACAAATTGAACTGCGTTTTTTTTACGCTTTTTCGTAAATCCTTGATCCTTCGCTGCATCAGGCATGGGTACAACTCTGCTCGCTTCAGTGCGGGCTTTCAAGCCCTTATGCACAGGCGCTCCCAGAATTTTGCCCATGCCTGATTGGTTTGTCAGTTTTTGAAATCCCGGGGCCTGTTTCTGAATAAAAATCATGGCCATCCATCAATGTAGGTACTCACTTACCGGATGAACCAAAAATGAAAAGGCAAAAACCACGTTTTCTTGTGATCTTTGCCTTTTATATCTAAAACCGAAACGAACTCTACATCTTAAAAGGTCTGCCTAAAGATTCTCGCAGAATGGTTGTTATTGGCCCGTCGCGTCTCCGAGCATTTCATCATTTGATTTTCTTGGATAGAAATAGAAATGGCCATCTTCTCCGCCGACGAGTAAATCTTGAATCCCATCACCATTCCAATCGACGTTCGTGGGAGATGTTGTGTGTCCTTCCAGGCGATTGGGCGTGATATCGCCCCGGTAACGAAAAGCAAATGTATGCGCTTTTTCGCTCGTGTTTTCGTAATAGGAAATATTTCGCGTTTTCTCTGGAGAAGAGCGCGGGCTATTGATTAAGATATCAAAATCGTTATCTCCATCCCAGTCGACCAAGTTAATTTTTCTGCGACCGCTTTTGCCGGCAATCCCATTATTTAAGTTTAACGCATCTCCGTTTTCATCTAAGAAGATTCTCTTACCGGGCAGGGTGATTAACTGGTTCTCTTGTCTGCTTCTCTCAAAGAAACTGAGATAGCCTTCGTGATCGATCAAGATCAAATCATTCAGTCCGTCATCATTCAGGTCTAACACATTGGGGCGCGTTCGCCATTGGACGACGAGTTCTTTTTCATTCGGGTTCCACCAATTCCAGGCTGGCTTGGGAGGCGCATTTTGCCATTCCACTTCAATTGGTCGGGCCGCAGCCAGTGCAGGATTTGAGCGAGTTCCAATATTGCGGTACCAAATCATTTTCCCCACAATCGTATTCATCACGATGTCAGGCAGGCCGTCCATGTCCCAATCCGCCGCATAAGGAACCGAGTAGCCCCATTTGGCTTCTGCAGGCCCTTGGATCGATAGGTTCTCGCCCGCCAGAATGCGGATCTCTTCGCCATTTACGCTCAGCCGTTTCGGCTCCGCCCATTTTGGATGCGGGTCTCCTCCCAGATTCTCGATCCACTCGATGAATCCCGCAGAGTTGCCGCAGATCAAATCTTCATCGCCGTCGCCATCCCAATCAATGCTGCATGGGGTTGCCAACGCGCCGCATTTGACGTTCTCCGCCTGCTGTTGAAAGAACACCGGAGGCCGGAGTTGGGGCGCGCCGGTGTTGTCCTTGCCGGCATTTTCGATCCAAGCGACCCGCCCGTCTTCCTGGCCGACGACAATATCCATATCAGAATCTTGGTCCCAATCAAAAACGACAACTTGAAGCATTTGTAATTCCATCTTGATCTCTTTGCCATTGGCTTTTAGACGCTGTCCCGCCGAATAAACAGGGGTTTGTCTCGTTCCGGTATTTTCAAAAAAACGGATACCGTCTAAAAATTCGCCACAAATTAAATCCATATCGCCGTCGTTGTCCCAATCGACTAAATTGGGCGAAGGGCAGCCGTAGACTTCTAATGGTTTGTCGCCGATTTGAATTTGGGTTGCCGCGCCATACTTGGGGGCGTCATTCGTCCCATTATTTTTCACCCAATACACATGTCCATGGATGGCGCCATGCGTCCAGTTGCCTTTTGCGTCGTATGCGTTGTCCCAGCCATAGTCACGCCAGTCGCTGGTTCCAATCAGAAGGTCGGTGATTTTGTCGCCGTCATAATCGGCGAATTTCCATTGATTTGCTCTGCCTGAATAGAACTCTTTTTCAAATGGAATTGGTTTGGGGTTTGAAAAAAGATTGTTGCGGAAGTCGTCGTGCATTTTTCCAGGTTCACAAATCACCTCTTTGTTATTGATATATGAAATTGTGAGGTTGTGTTTAGCGGAACCCAATCGCTTTCCAGGCAAAAAAACATCGGAACCGTTATTTTCAAAAAGATAGATTCCCTTGTAAGGAACATCGGCTGTAGACGCGAGCAAGTCATTATCACCATCGTTGTCCCAATCTATCGGAAACGGGACCGCCCACAGCCCGACCCCCAAGTCAACAACTAAGCCAGGGTGGTTGTATGCCATGCGGTTTTGCTCAAGAGGGATTTCTGCTTGAGAAAAAGCGGTCGCTTGTATGCTTAAAACGAAGGCCAGCGCAAAAATATGTATCTTCATTTTATACCTTGTCCTTTTGTTTATATTCAACATCTTCATTTAAGATATAGGTTCGTGTGAACATCCGCAATGTTTAAAACCTCTAACCAGAAAGGCAGCGGTATTGAGGGCAGTGAGTTTTTTCGTCATGCTTTTATCCTTGTTGAATATATGAGGCTAACCGGTTTTGGGTTTTAGATTTGTAATCCAACTAAATAGGTAGGTGATTGAGAACGCAGAAATGATTCCAACCGCTGCATAGGTTTGGGTATGCCAGACGAATTCATATTTGATGATCGCGATGATGGCGGTGCTCAACACTAAGCCTGCGACGACGCCAACCTGATTCGCGGTTTTGGTAAACCGTCCGACGCAGAATATTCCGGTCAAGACGCCGCCCAATAGCCCCTGGACGGCGATAAATAGGTCCCAGGCGCCTTTCTGTTCTGGATTGTTTAATAAACTTTGCGCGACCCCGATGGCTAACCCTGTGGCGAACACCCCGACAACAATTGTAATGACGCGGGCCAATCGGAGCCGCTGTTGATCGCTGCTTTGGGGGTTGCGAAAGCGATAATAGAAGTCCGTCACGCAAACCGTCGCGATAGAATTTAAACTGGAATCCAAACTGGACATAGACCCCGCAAAAATTGCAGCGATTAACAGGCCGGATATCCCAACCGGAATTTCATTGACGATGAAGAACGGAAAAATTCGATCATATTGAATTCCCGTTTCAAGCAACCCCGGATGGGTGGTATAAAACGCAAACAGGGCCGTTCCCAAAAAGAAAAACAGGAGCGATGCGGGCGCCGCCACCAACACGCTGAGCCACAGGCAGTTTCTCGCTTCGCGGTCTGTCTTGACGGTGAAATAGCGCTGGACGACCGTTTGGTCGGAAGCGTAAGGGACGAGGTTCGTAAAAAAAGCCCCCAGCAAAATAAACCAGATTAAATCTTTCGAGACGCTCGCGTCGGTGTGTACCATTGCGAATTTATGGTTGGCCTGGCCGATTTCAATGATGCCGAAAAAACCGCCGTCGACTTTCATGCAAACAATCACGATTGCCATGATTGCGCCCAACACCAAAACAAACGCCTGGACTACGTCCGTCCAAATAACGACTTCGATCCCGCCCATGACGGTATATGCCGTTGCGAGAATCCCCATCAAAATAATCATCCAGTAGACGGAAAAGCCCGTGACTTCTGATAACGCTAGCGCGGGAAGGTATAACACAATTGCAACCCGCCCGACTTGCATGAGGATGTAAGCGAGCGCGCCATACGCGCGCGTCTCCGGCCCAAAGCGCTCTTCTAAAATTTGATAAATGGAGGTGTAGTGTTTTTGGCGATAGACCGGCAGAAAATAATAAATCACAAAGACGCCAACGATGGGGATGCCGAGGTTATACAACAACCAGGCCCAATCATTTTCAAACGCCATGCCGGGGATCGAAATATACGTAATGGCGCTGAGCTGGGTGGCGAAAATCGAAATACCGACAGCCCACCAGGCGATGTTTCGGTTTCCGACAAAAAAACGCTCGGTTGAGCCTTCTTTGCGCGAAAAGTAAAAACCAATCCCCACCATGGCTGCGAGGTATACAATCAATACCAGATAATCTATAAAATGAAATTCATTCGTCATTGTTATTGTTCAATCAAAGCGTGACTTCTTTATAGTTATTAAAGACTCCGCTTGAGACGAAGTCGTTCCTATAGAATGATGTACAATTTACCATAATTTCTGACGTTTTTATGGGGAGACATAATGATACATAGCGCGATTCAAATCATTGCATTGATTTCACTGGTTTGTTTTTGTCACTTGCCTTCCGCTGCGGTGGAAGAAGCCGTCGCGAATGGCAAGGCGGTCACACAGAACGCTGTCGAGCCAAACTCATCTCACACCCAACCCAAGGGCTACAGCCTGCCAGTGATTGATCTCTCATCACAGACAGAACGGCAGGTGATAATCGACCAGGAAGCCGGGCAGTATCTGGGGCACCCGACCACCGTATTGTTAGAAGACAAAAAAACCATGATCGCGGTTTACCCCAAGGGACACGGGCGCGGCGCGATCATCATGAAACGCAGTTTGGACGGCGGATTGACCTGGTCAGAACGGCTGCCGGTTCCAGAGAACTGGGCGACGTCGCTTGAAACGCCGACCATTCATCGCGTGATTGATGCGAAAGAAAATCGCCGCCTGGTTCTCTTTTCTGGATTGCATCCCATTCGCCTATCGGTTTCTGAAGATGACGGGCTGAACTGGACGCCGTTGAAGCCGATTGGAGATTTTGGCGGCATCGTCGCAATGTCAGACCTGATTCAAACCAGCGGCGGGCAATATCAAGCGTATTTTCATGATGACGGACGCTTTCTCCACAACGAAGGAAAACGGGGCGCATTCATTGTATACAAGACGCGCTCCGATGACGGCGGTTTGACGTGGAGCGCACAGGAAGAAGTCGTCAGCCATCCCGTTGCGCATTTATGCGAACCGGGGTTGGTGAAATCGCCGGACGGCTCGCAATGGTTGATGTTGCTGCGTGAAAACAGCCGCCAGTTCAATTCGTTTTATTGCGTCTCGAATGACGAAGGCGAAACGTGGTCAGCGCCGAAACAACTGCCGGGCGCGTTGACTGGAGACCGCCATGTAATCCGCTATGCGCCTGACGGCAGACTGGTGATTACGTTTCGCGACATGGCGCATACCACGTCAACCCATGGTGATTTTGTCGCCTGGGTCGGAACCTATGACGACATTATCAATGACAGAGAAGGCCAATACCGCGTCCGGCTGCTGGACAATAAAGACGGCGCCGATACGGGATACGCAGGATTGGAATTGCTCTCTGATGGCGCCTTTGTTTCGACAACCTATTGCCATTTGTATGAAGGCAAAGAGCCGCTTGTTGTTAGCGTACGTTTTCAGTTAAGCGAATTAGACGCCATCGCCCCTTGATGAAGCCGCGCGCGGCCGGTCGCCCGAAATAAAACACGAATTATGTTCTTCTGTTCATTCTTTTTGATTGGAGTTTGTTATGTTGATCCATCACCTGTTGTCATTCATGGCTGTATGCGCAATTTCAAATCCGATTGAGGTATACGACCTCACGTATGCCTTGCGGTTTGATGCGAACAACCGCGAGCAAGTCGAAGACGCCTGGGACCATTGCCACGCCGTCTCAACGCTTCAGGGAATCGTAAACCGGGACCAACCCCGCTTGTATATTCGTTTTGTTGAAAACCATGGAATGAATATTGACGACTATTGGCTCGACCAAAACTCCAAGCCGGGAGAATGGCTTGAAGACAGGCCGAGAAAAAACATCCCTGACATTCAAGCATTGATTGAGACGTATCGCTCAGATATCAACGGCGTTGTTGTTTATGACCCCGCCGTCCCCGCGACAAGCAACCTCGCTTCCAGCATCGCCGGCGCGGAAGATTTGATCGCGATTCGATATGACGCGAGCCCCAACTCGCTTTATTCGCAAATCGTTTTGCAGGGGCCTCAACTTCCGGTCAAGGCGCGGCTCATCAATGAAGACGGCTCATCTCTGTTTACGGGGAAGGACAAAATCCCCGGGACGGACGCGCCATCAACTGGCAGCGCGAAATGCGACGCCTACCTCTGGCTCAAACACCATTATATGGATACCGGAAAACTCAATTGCGAGTATGCGGGCTTCTATCTCGACGCGTATTGGATAGAGAATCCACGAGCGGCGAACCCCAACCACCACACGCTGACCAACCATGATTATTTTGTTTCAAAACGCGCCTTCTTTTTTGACCTTGGCGTGTGGGAAGACGAAACGCCCGTCGATGACCCGACGCAGAAGTTGGGTGAAGACTTAAAGACGCTGAAGGCGTTATTGTTGAACGCATATCATCACGGCGGCAGGGAGAAGATGCTCCACATCGGCGGGTTTACTCCCTGGGCGAATAAATATACCGATCACGGAAACGCAGGCGGCAAACACGGCGGCGTCCCAACGGAATGGGAATTCAGCCGAATCGTCAGCGCCTACAACGGGTACGTTGATGCGGACGCGATAGGGATGGGAGCGATGGCGAACGCTTCGTTCTGGCAGCATTATCCGCTTGATGAACAATACCCCCAGCCCTGGGTGACGCATGATGATTTAGTGAAACGCGGATATCTGAACCGCGACGGTTCAATCAATTTTGATGGACGCGAATTCATCATTTTTTATGTAGGCGATTATGATTCCGCCGCGTGGCTGTATCAGATGGCGCCCAAGTTTTGGGATGATCCGGCCCGTGGAGAGGTCCCGATGATGTGGTCGATCAGCCCGGTGTTGGAGCGCCGGGCGGGAATGGTGATGGCCCGCATGAGAAAGACGGCGACGCCCAATGATTATTTCGTCGCGGCTGATAATGGGGCGGGATATTTGAATCCGGGCATGTTACAAGAGCCGCGCCCGATTTCGGGGCTTCCATCAGGGCTGGACGCATGGGCAGCGCATTGCCTGCCGATTTATCAACGCTGGGGAATGTCGATTACCGGGTTCGTCATTGATGGATATGCGCCCGGGTTAAACGAAGACGGTTTGAGTTGCTATGAGACGTTTAGTCCGAACGGAATCGTCCCGCAGAAGATTCCACCGTTTATGCTTCATCATCAAATGCCAGTGTTACGCGCCGATCATGACGTCAACGAAGGCAACATTAACGCGGCGGCCAATCATATTCTTGCGCGGGTAAAGGACCGCGATTTACCGTTCCATTGGTTCCGCAACATTCTCAAATCACCGCAATGGTATGCAGATGTAGTAACGGCGCTCAAAGAGAAAAACCCGGCGATCGAACTGCTCGACGCTCCGACATTTTTTGAACTACTGCGAATTTATGGAACGGCGCAGGAGAACAAACCCGAGTAATGCACCGCACATGCCTCACACCAGAATAGGCGATTTTCTCGCCTATTCTGGTTGTCTAACGAAACACTCAAACGTCCCAGCGCTTGTCGCCATTGTGGATACGGCTCTCTCAAAACTCGCGAGATTCTTGCGCCGGGTCGATGGAAAACCACTTATATAGAGACGGAATCACAAGAAGCGTGAGGATGGTGGATGTAACCAGTCCGCCGACGACAACGGTCGCGAGAGGGCGTTGTACTTCACTGCCTGCGCCTTCGGAAAAGAGCAGGGGAATAAGCCCCAACGCGGTCGTGAGCGCGGTCATTAACACCGGACGAAGCCTGAGGGCGGCGCCTTCGACAGACGCTTCGTCAACAGAGACGCCCTTTCGAAGCAATTCGTTCAGGTAGGTCACCAACACCATTCCGTTTTCAAGCGCGATGCCAAATAACGCGATAAAACCAACGGATGACGGCACGGACAGATTTTCACCGGTAATCCATAGCGCGACAACGCCCCCAACCAATGCAAGTGGAATATTGAGCAAAATTAGAAATGAGTTTTTCAAAGAGTTGAAACTTGAATACAGCATGAGAAAAATGAGCAAGAGAGTGATTGGGACCACAATCGCTAAGCGTTTGTTCGCTTCTTGTTGCAAGCGAAATTGTCCGCCCCATGTTGCTAGATAGCCGGGAGGAAGGTTGACTTGCTCATCAATGGCTTGTTGCGCTTCTTCGACAAAAGAACCGATATCTCTGCCAACGACGTTGCACTGAACGGTGATGAACCTCTGGTTGTCTTCCCGCGTGATCTGTCGGGGGCCGATGATCTCCTCAATGGTTGCCAGCTCCCCCAGGGGAACTTTGCTCCCATTGGGGGAAGTGATTAGAATCGTACCAATGTCTTCGGGCGTGCTGCGTCTGTCTTTTTGATAGCGGACGTAAATGTCAAACCGCCGAATGCCTTCGAAGATTTGTCCAACGGTCTCGCCGCCGACCGCAGTGCGAATGACCTCCTGCACGTCAGCCATGTTGATCCCATAGCGGGCTATGGCCTGGCGGTTCGGGCGAATCAATAGTTGTGGTTTCCCGGCGATCTGGTCGGGTTGAACATCCGCCGCGCCCCGCACGTTCTGTACGACGATCGCGATTTCATCCGCTTTTTCTTTCAAGGTATCCAGGTCGTCGCCAAAGAGTTTAATCGCCAACTCAGCGCGAACGCCCTCAAGCAATTCATCAATCGTCATCGCGATGGGCTGTGTAAAGTTAGTCGCCACTCCAGGAATCTCACCGAGTTCTTCTCGAATCACGAGGCTCAAATCTTCTTGATGCCAGTTTGGGTCGCGCCATTCTTTTTGCGGTTTGAGAACGATGTACATTTCCGCGCTATTGATGGGGTCGGTATGCGCTCCCACCTCTCCACGGCCAATTCGGGATATGACGGTTGTGATTTCGGGGATGCGCATCAAGCGGCGTTCGACGCGAAACGTCACATCTTTGCTTTCTTCCAAGGAGATCGAGGGGGCCATGGTTAAGCGGACAATCATCGTGCCTTCTTGGAGTTTGGGGGTAAATTCAGAACCAAGTTGAGGGAAAATATAAACACCGATTCCAAGAAAAACAGCAACAAGGATCAAAGAGAAAGATCGATGCCGGACAAAAAGCCGCACAAGCGGAAGATAAGGCGCTTTAAGCCATCGAACCAGAAGGATATCGGTGTTCTGTTTGACTGTTGACCGTGTATTTGGCTTTCGCATAAACACGAATGCAAGCGCTGGGGCGACCGCAATCGCGAAGATCAGCGAACCGAGCATGGCCATTGCCACCGTGTAGGCTAAGGGGCGAAACGTCATCCCTTCTACGCCTTGAAGGGTAAACAGCGGGATGAACACAATAATGATAATGGCAATCGAGAACGCAATTGGACGCCCGACTTCCGCGCACGCGCGTGCAATGATATGGATTTTGGACTCTGAAGGCCCCGATTGGCGAAGAAGGCGGTCAACGTTTTCGACCATAACAATGGTCCCGTCCACCATCATGCCGATGGCAATCGCCAAGCCTCCAAGGGACATTAAGTTTGCCGAGAGGCCAAAGTAACTCATGCCTAAAGTGGCGAATAACACCGAGAATGGAATGGAGAGAGAAACGACGATGCTAGGCCGAAAGCCGCCCATAAAAATAATCAAAATCAAAACAACAAATGCAATCCCTTGCGCTAAAGCGTTTGTGACCGTCGCAACGCAGGACTCAACCAAATCCCGTTGCTGATAATAGGGAACAATTTTTACGCCTTCGGGGAGGATTTTGTTGATCTCTTCGATCTTGTTCTCAACGTGTTCGATTACCGTTGACGAATTCGTCCCGTAGAGTTTAACAACCATCCCCGCGACAACTTCCTGTTTACCGTTTAAGGTCTGAACGCCTCGACGGACTGCGCCTCCGATGCGTATATCGGCGATGTCTCTTAAGTAAACAGGGCGTCCGCTTTCACTCTTGATAACGATGCTTTCCAGGTCATCAATTCCATAGGCCAAGCCGACGGAACGCACCAGATATTCTTCCGCGTTCTTTTCAATAAACTGTGCGCCAACGTTGAGGTTGTTGGCCCGGATTTTTTCGGTCGTTTCGTTTATCGTGATGTCATACTGAAGCAAGGCATCGGGATTGATCACAACGTGATACTGCTTTTCGTGGCCTCCGATTCCTAACACCTCCGTGACGCCTGAGACCGTTTGGAGGTTAAATTTGATAATCCAGTCTTGGATGGTTCGCATTTCTTCCAATGAACGCAAACCCGTCTCATCCTCCAAATAATAGAACAACACTAGTCCCATGCCCGTGGAGATCGGCCCCATCGAGGGTTCGCCGAACCCTTCGGGGATTTGCTCGCGGGCCTCTTGCAAACGCTCATTCACCAGTTGCCGGGCGAAGTAGATATCGGTTCCTTCTTTGAAGTAAATGTTGACGACAGAAAGCCCAAAATTCGACACCGAGCGGATTTTTTGTAAGTCGGGCAAACCGTTCATGACAACCTCGACGGGGTATGTCACATAGCGCTCCACTTCCTCAGGAGCGAGACCTTCGGTAATGGTGAAAACCTGTACCAATGAGGGTGAGATATCAGGGAACGCATCGACGGGCAGGCGGGTATAGGAATAGTACCCGGCCACCATCACGAGAACCGCCATAACAAAAACCAGCAATCGGCTGGAAAGAGACGACTTAATCATTTTTTCAATCATAGTAAACCTCGATACCCGTTCGGGCCGTTCTTAATGAGAATGCCCGCCAGAGGCGAACGCCTCTTTTTCCATTTCCGCTTTCAAGGCGAAGCCGCCTTCTGAGACATAGACCTGGCCGGGCTTAAGGCCGGAGACGATTTCTACTCCAACTTTATTGGTCCGACCGATCTCGACGAATTGCGGCTCGAACAAGTCTTCATGCTGAACAAAAACGGCCGGTTTGTTTTCGATGGTTTGAATGGCTGTTTTGGGTACGTAGACAGAGACGGGGAATGTGTCGGCGGCAATCAAGCCATTAACGAATGACCCGGGCCGCAAGACGCCAGTCGGATTATCAACCACAACGCGGGCGGTGGCCGTGCGCGTGTGCGTATCCAAAACAGCGCTGATGTATGAAATGGTTCCCTTCGTTTGAAAATCCCCAAAATTAAAAAAGATTTCGGCAGTTTGCCCATTGCGGACAGAAGAAAGATTGGCTTGATAGAGCGTGAAATTCACCCAAACTTTCTTTAAATCAGCGATGGTAAACACGGAGGTCTCGTCTTTGACGAACTCTCCGTGTGTGAGGTGTTTTTCTATCACTTGACCTTCAAAAGGCGCGCGGATTTCATAACGCGTTAAGAGGTCATCCGGTTGAGTGGGAATCTGCTTAATCGCCTCTTCTGAAAACCCTACTGCATGAAGTTGTTGTTCCGCGGCGGTGACGTTGATCCGCGCTTCGGCCAATGTTTGTTTTGATGAAAGATAATCTTGCTCGGCGGATATCTTTTTCTCCCACAACGCTTTTTCCCGGTTAAAATTGGTTTGGGCTAACTTATACCGTTCCAACGTAGCCAGGTAACTTGATTTGAGCGTCGCGAGTTCCCGGCTCTCAAGCACGGCGAGGAGTTCATTTTTTGCCACAGCAGCCCCCAACGATTTGTGGACTTCTTTCACGACTCCGGGAATGCGCGGGATAATGTGACTGACTGAATCGGGGTTAATAACCACTTCTCCAGAGACTTCGATATGCTTCGTCAGCATCCCCGGCGACGCGATCGCCGTCTTAATATTGAATTCTTCCAAAGTTGCAGTTGAAAAACGGATAGCGTGTTCCTCATGGTCATCCTCACCGGCGTGAGAATCGCTTTCTTCGTGCCCGTCTTCATCCGAGTGAACGTCTACATCTGAATGCTCATGGCCTTCGTGCTCTTCTTCATCCGCATGAACGTCTACATCTGAATGCTCATGGCCTTCGTGCCCTTCTTCATCCGCATGCTCAAGTTCAAGTGGCGCCTTTGAGAAAGCAGCATAGGAATAGCCATTCGTTGGATTAAACAAAACGATTGCGACGGAGAGAAAAATCCCCAGGAAAACGGTCATTGCTGAAATAAAGATCATTTTCTTATTCATTGTTTTTCACCTCAGGCATTGTCATTTGATCTGCTGGTATTACGTTTTGAAGCGGTTTGCCGAGCAAGCGCTCAAGGGCGACCCAATGCGCATGAAAATCGGCGGTGGTTTCGATCAACTTGGTCCGTGATTCAAAGAGAGTTCGTTGCGCATCGAGAACCTCCAGATAGGCGAATTTCCCTTGTTCGTAGCCTTCCCGAACGGCTTCATACGCGCTGTTTGCGCCGGGGAGTATTTCTTTTTTTAACCGGTCGATTTGGGTACGGGAGGACAACAACGACTGGTAGACAGTTGAGAGAGCGCTAAGCGCTTCAACTGTCACGGCGCGTTTTTCTTCCTCGCCTTTTTGGATCCGTTCTCTGGACGCCTGTATTGCGCCCTGGTTGCGGTTGAAAATGTTGAGCGGAAAAGAAACTGCCGCGATGAAGGCTACATCGTCCGATTCATTTATATATCGAAGTCCGCCGCTCAGGGTTATATCGGGAACGGCTTGTGAAACCTCGAGGTTGAGCGCTGCTTCGCGCTTTTTCATTTCGGCGCTCCAGCGCTGTACGTCGGGATTCGCTTCAACTTCAGTAGAAAGTGATTCCAACGAAGGAAGTTCGTGGATATCCCCCAGCGTCCCCGTTGCGAGTTCAAATTGTGGAACAGCGCTTCCCCAGGCAGCGGCAAGTTGTATCTTTGCCGCTTCGAGTTCACCCTTCGCTTGGTCGAGAAGATTTTGTTCGGCAGCGAGTTCGACGCGTGCGCGCGTTTCCTCCATGGGAGCGACTCGGCCTGTTTTCACTCGCTCAGAAATAGCAAAAACAGATTCTTCGGCGAGTTGGAGCAGCTCATTAAGAATCTCAATTCGCTGCTGAGCGGTCAAAACATCAAAATAGCGCTGGGCGACCTGAGCGAGGACATCCGCGACAGCAACCCGGTAGTCCCATCTTGCGCTTTCAGTTTCCCACTGAGCAACGACTTGGCGGTTTTCGCGCTTCCCGCCGAATTCAATGAGCTGGCTATAGAGAGCGGTTGCCTCTGCCTGGTTGAAGAGATCAATCGGGCCGGTTCCAGCAAAATTTTCAAGTTCCGTTTCGAGTTCCGGGTTGGGATAGAAGCCTTCTTGAATCTCAAGCGATTCACGGGCTCGTATCTCCCATGAGAAAGCGGAAAGCGAAGGATTGTGCAAAAGGGCTAGAGACGCCGCTTGCTGTAGCGTCAAAGGGCCGATGGGTTCAGTGATGCTCGCCATCGGCGAATGATTGTTAGTTTCATCGTTAAAATATTGGGAATTACTCGTGGTCAAAGTGGCCGGGCTATCATTTGGGGGCGTCGTGGTGACGCACCCCGATGCGATAAATACCAGCGTGAGAACAATAAGAAATGGACGCATTTTTGCCTCCTCGTATTTCAGACAGAACAAGATCACGCAAAAGAGAGACAACGCGGAATGACATTCAAGCGGCGTTGTACTTGCGTAAGGCGCACAATGAAGCGCGTGAGGAAAAACAGAAAAGGCGGTGGATCAAATCAGAAGAATCGTCGAACGAATTTGAGAGGAAAGCAGGCTTTGATAATGGAACGGGGCGACTTGAGTCAATTGAGATTTTTGGTAGACGGGCGAAACTCGCACAAAAGAATCGAATCTCAGCGATGGAAGATTGAGCGAGGGCGGTTCGCATTTGGCGGAACCGAGAACAATGGTTTCGTTTTGGAGTAGAGGGATATCAATACAAGCGCCGCAATTATCTTCTTCCTCTTCTTCTTGAGAAACGAGACTGACAGAGCGTTGGCTATTTGTTGAAGCGCAACATACTTTCTCCTGCGAATTTTCGAAAGAGAAATGTCCGTCGCTTCCAACACACAGAACGGCCCCCGAAAATGGAAACTGTAATAGCGTCGAGACGACAAATACCCAATAGAAGAAACGTTTCATTTTATATCCAGAAGAAAACAAGCGCCGTTCTCGCCTTTGAAAACGGCTTATTATTTTACAGTGTACACGATTATTTCTGTCACCTTTATCATATACCACCTAATTTCTCATCCACAAGTGTCTGGCATTAGAAGCGAGGTCATTATTCCGAAACGATTTCTTTAACAAAACGAACCAAGATATCATGCGCAGGCTTGGCCATACCGCCGTGATCGAAACCTTGCAGTTCATACAGCGTCGTCGCCTTATGCCCGGCGCCTTTCATCATCCGCGCCATGTAGGCGTTTTCTTCATACCGCCCCAACATCTCCATCTCGCGGTCGCCGGTAATAAACACAATCGGCGGCGCGTCAGACCGGACGTGATATAACGGCGCAAATTTATCAACAATCGGTCGCTCGCGCGGGATGCCGCGTTCATCACGCACAGTAAAATGGGTGATGGTGTGTCCGCTGAATGGAATCAATCCAGCGATGCGGTCGGCGTCAACGCCGTGCTTCGCCAGCCAGCGTTTATCGAGGCCAACCATGCTGGTGAGATAACCGCCTGCGGAATGGCCCGAAACAAACACCCGCTGCGGGCTGCCGCCGAATTCGTCGATGCGCTTCATCACCCACGCAACAGAGGCCGCCGCGTCTTCGATATAAGCGGGGCATTTCACCTTGGGATTCAGCCGATAGTTTACCGCCGCAACGGCGAAACCCTGTTCTTTCAGCGCTTGCGGAACAGAACGATTGCCCGCCTGCAAACCGCCGCCGTGAAACCAGACGATGGTGGGGAAATCTTTAAGACCGGTTGGATAGTAGAGATCAAGGCGGCATCGCTCATTGATATACGCATCCTCCAAACTCGCCGCATTTTCATAATAAAGAATGTCCGTCTTGGTTGTGTATTCGACCTTGGCGTCTTGCGCAACGCACAATTGCGCGACCGCTATCATCAAACAAACTGAAATCGTGAATGGGTAGTATTTTTTCATTTTTCACCTATCAAATTTTAGGTTCATCCGGCAAGTGAGTACTTACATTGATGGATGGCCATAATTTTTATTGAGAAACAGGCTCCGGCATTTCATAAATTGACAAACCAATCAGGCATGAGTGGAACTCTGGGAGCGCCTGTGCATAAGGGCTTGAAAGCCCGCACTGAAGCGAGCAGAGTTGTACCCATGCCTGATACAGCGAAAGATCAAGCATTTACGAAAAAACGTCAAAAAAACGCAATTCAATTTGTGATAAAGTATCCAAATACCGGAAGAACCGAATTTTATTTGATTACTTTAAACGAATATTCGCCGGACGGCGTAAAGAAAACCAGTTTCTCATTTTCTGTCCGAACCAATATAACATCTCTCTGTCTGCTGAGTTCTTTTCCATTTAACTGAACTTGATCCAAGTTCGCAGCCGGAACATAAACATGAGCGGTGGTATTCGCTGGTATCCTGACGCTTAACTCAAACATCGCTTCCGAATTTTTCCATTCGCTGCCAATCGCGCCATGAATACTTTCAACCGACGCCTTCACCCAATGGATGGGTTCCTGTTCGGGGTTCGAGCCATATTCAGGCGGATGAGGATCAATGATGATTTCCTTGTAGCCGGGCGACGCGCAGTCGATCCCCGCCAGCGACTGGAACATCCATTCACACACCGCGCCGAAGGCGTAATGGCTGAATGAGTTCATCGACACGCTGGCGAAACCGTCTTCTTTGGTATAGCTGTTCCAGCGCTCCCAAATGGTGGTGGCGCCGTTTTCAACTTCATACCCCCATGATGGATATCGGCGGCTTTGCAACAACCGGGCGGCCAAATCGTTATTGCCGTGACGGGTCAGCACCGTCAACAGTGGACGCGTCCCCAAAAACCCGGTGCTCATGCGAACGTCGTTTTCATTGATGAGTTCCACAAGGCGGTCGCTCGCGGCTTGCGTCTGTTCTTCCGAAACCAATCCGGCGAACAGCGCCAATGAATAGGAGGTTTGATAATCATGCTTGATGCGCCCGTCATCACTTAGGTACTTTGCGGCAAATGCGTTTTTGATTGATGAATACAATTCACGATACTGTTTTGCGTCATCGCTTTCACCAATCGCGTCCGCCATTTCGGCCATCATTCGCGCGGATAGCGCAAAATAAACCGTATCGACATACTCAACCGGCGCAGTGTCGCCCAGCGCCAGCCAATCGCCCCAACCGTTGCCGATATTCACGCCCAAAAAGTCAGGGCTGTTGGTTTGGCGAAACTGCATGAAGCGCGTCATCGACTCGTAATGCCGTTCGATAACGCGCACGTCGCCGTACACCTTATATATTGTCCAGGGACAAATGATCCCCGCATCCATCCAGGCGGTCGCGAAGCCGCGATGGGGTTTGCCGTGCATCATCGGATAGGGCGCATAATCGGGATACGCCCCATTGGGCAATTGGGCTTCTTCTAAATCATCCAGCCATTTAGTAAAGAAGGCGGCGACGTCAGCGTTATAGCTCGCCGTTCGGATATAGGTTTGCGCATCACCCGTCCAGCCAAAGCGCTCGTCGCGTTGCGGGCAATCAGTGGGGACTTCAAAAAAGTTCGACCGCTGCGTCCAGACGATATTTTTAAACAATTGATTGACCATCGGATCAGAACACGCAAACGAACTGGTCAGCGGCGTGTCGGAATGAATGGCGATTCCCGTGACGGTATTCAGGCTGGGCTTTTCCGTCAGGCCCGTTAATTCAACATATTGGAATCCATGATAGGTAAAACGCGGCTCCCAGATTTCGGGCTGGCTGTCGCCGCGCAAGATGTAAGTATCCGTCGCTTGCGCCCGGCGCAGGTTTTCGGTCATCAAGCGCCCGTCAGGGTGCAGCATCTCACCGTGGCGAATCACAATCGTATCGCCGCGCTTGCCTTTCACCTTGATCTGTACAACGCCGGAAAAGTTTTGCCCCATATTAAAGATAAAGGTTCCCGGAGAAGGCTCGGTGATCTCAATCGGTTTTATCTTCTCCGTCGGACGGATGGGGACTGACGGATAGGCAGTGATTTGCTTTGGTTCAATAAAACCAAACTCCATTTCGCGCTTACCTGCTTGGTCCGTAAACACGGCCTTGGTCGAACCATTATCTTTCGCGGGGATAGCACTCTCCCACTGCGCGTCGTCAAAGCCAGGCTGGTTCCAACCAGGTTGTTCCAGCCGCGCGTCATAGGTTTCACCCATGAGCATGTCGGCCTTAACAATCGGCCCGGTGCGAGTTTTCCAGCTGGCGTCGGTTGCGATGATTTCGCTGGTTCCGTCTGTATATTCGATCTCAAGTTGCGCCAAGAGCGCCGGGGTCTTTCCATAAATATTGCGCCCGCTTTGGTTGGGGCCATAACCGACCAGCAAGCCATAGCCGAGATAACCGCTATACCAGCCGTCAGCGACGATGGCGCCAATCGCGTTTTGTTTAGACTGGACCAGGCTTGTCACGTCAAATGCGTTGTAGTAAACCCGTTCGCGATAATCTGACCAGCCGGGGGTAAACATTTGGTCGCTAACGCGTTTTCCGTTGATGCTCAGTTCATAGATTCCCAACGCAGACGCATAGGCCATGGCGCGTTTGATTGGCTTGTTCGCGACAAACGTCTTTCGGTAATATCGCGCTGGCGGAAGAACCATATTCTCTCTTGACGCCGACATGGGCGCATCATCTTTAAAACTGGTCCACTCCGCTTTCCAGTCTTCATTCGACAACAACCCCATTGACCAATGCGCGGCGCTGCTCCAATGAGACGCGCGACCATCCTGCCCCCAGACGCGCACTTTCCAGAAACAATGTTGACGCGATTGTAGTGGAGCGCCTTGGTAGGCAATGTTGACGCTTTGGCTGCTTTCGGTTTTTCCTGAATCCCAAAGATCAAACTGGTTTCGATGCAACAATTCATCGCTCGAAGCAACGCAAATTTGATAGGCGGTTTGCAGGGCGCCATTTTCGTCAGAGTCCAACTTCCAACTTAAGCGCGGCTGGGTTTCATCAATGCCAATTGGGTTTACCAGATACTCGGTGCGCATGTCTTGCGCCGTGAGCGCGTCCGCCGCTGCCATCGCTCCTAGATAACCGAGAAAAATAAAAAAAACGGCTGCTGTTTTTTGAAGAGAAAAATTCATCGTTCGCCCCATTGTTCTATATTTCATTTCCTCATATAAGCATCTAATAATTCGCCATCGACCGCAAGTTCCTTCGTGATTTCAGGCGAAAAATTTCAGCGAGATTGATATCCATGCGTGATGCATTATGCAAAAGCGCTTGGGTTTGTCCTGTATCAAATAGAATGCGCACGGAATCGATTTCAATAAACAAAGATAAGCTATGCTCCGCAATCAAATCGTCCGGGCGGGCTGTGTTGTTGATTAAGACAGAGACCGTACTTTGTTGAACTTTAACCATTTTAATGTGTACAGAGGTTTTCACCCGTTTGCAAAGAGCCTTCCAAAAATTGTTTTGCGAGCGCTTCAGGAAGTTCCTCCGGCGCGCCGATCACAACCCGGATGGAGTATTGATCAAACAATTGTTTGGCTTTGATGCCCATGCCGCCGCAAATAATGACGTCTGCGCCTTGCTGGTGCAACCACAAGGGCAAGACGCCAGGTTCATGAGGCGGAGGCGTGACGAGCGTCTTGCTCGTTACCTGTCCTGCTGAAGAGTCGACTTCAAGCAGAGCAAAATGTTCACAATGGCCAAAATGGGCTGCGAGTTTTTCGTTGATGACGGGGACGGCGATTTTCATTAGTTGGCTCCTTTTTTTGAGACTTCACTTGATAAAGTTAGTCGTTGTTTTATGGTTCGCCATAGTTCTCGAATGGCGATTGCCGACGGACCATTTGAAAATTCTGTTAATGACATTTGATTGATTTGCGCCTCGACGAAAGAACTGTCATACGGAATTCGCCCAACAACTGGCGTCCCCAGTTCGATTCCGCGCATGGTGATGCTGTGGGTGATATCCCGGTTGATATCATATTTGTTCACACAAATAACGGCTGGAATATCGAAGTGATGAGACAATTCAACCACTCGTTCCATATCATGAAAACCGGATAACGTTGGCTCGGTGACGATAAGAACTAAATCAACGCCTGAAATTGCAGCAATGACGGGACATCCAATCCCGGGCGGGCCGTCGATCAATATCCAATCGCAGCCAAGTGATTGGCCCCATTCAAACGCATGTCTCCGAACCAACGTTGATAGTTTTCCTGAATTCTCTTTCGCGACTTGCAAGGTTGCGTGAGTCATTGGCCCTAAACGTGAGTGAGAGCGAAACCATTCTCCATTTTCTTCTTCCCGAAGTTCGATGGCGCCGACGGGACAATACCGGACGCAGACCCCGCATCCTTCACAGGCCAGTGAATCAACTTGATAGACGGTTCCAGCCATTGTCTCTACGGGCTGCACCGCCTCAAATGCGCAAAGGTCAAAACAAACCCGGCAATCAATGCACTTGTCTTTTGATATATAGGCTTTTTTTCCACAACGAAACGCTCCGCGTTCAATTACTTGTGGATTTAATACGAGGTGCAAATCAGACGCGTCGACGTCGCAATCCGCAACCATCGCATTTTGGGCGAGAGACGCGAGACATGCCGTCAAACTAGTTTTTCCGGCGCCGCCTTTTCCACTGATTATGCTAATTTGCTTCATCATGGGCGGCTCTCGCTTCCGACCAATGAAGACGCAACGCTAAAATATATTTCCACCATTGGTTTTTGCACGCTTGGAACGCTCTTGACAATCAATTCTCCGCGAGAACAGGCCTCAGCGGCGATACGATCATCCGGCACCGAAGCGATAATCGGAATCGCTTCTCTCGCACAGTAATCATGCGCACAAGAATCGCCGATTCCATCCCGGTTAATGACCACGCCAAACGGAACCTCTAATAATCGCAAAAGTTCAACAATTAAATGAAGATCGTGGACGCCGAACGGCGTCGGTTCACAGACAAGAATCACAAAATCACAATCTCGAACCGCTTCAATGGTTGGGCAGGAACAACCCGGCGGGCAATCAACGATGACAAACGAATTATCATCTGCATACGACTTTACCGTTCGGATCACAGGAACAGCAGACGGTTCTCCGATATTTAGTTTCCCCTGAACAAATGCAAAGCCGTCCGCCCATCCCCGCTCAATATCACCAACCGTTCGCTGGCCTTTTGTGATTGCTTTTTCGGGGCATCCACGCCAACAGCCGCCGCATCCATGACAGAGATCAGGAAACACCAAAATGTTCTTGCCCACATAAACAATTGCCTGAAACTGACAGATGTCTGCACACTGACCACATTGAGTACATAGGCTGGGATCATAACTCGGGCAGTTCACATAAACCGGCAATTTTTGATCGAGTATAGGTTTAACAAAGATATGGCAGTTCGGCTCTTCAACGTCGCAGTCAAGCAAGCAAACTGGAGCGGATGAATAACGAGATGCGATATACGCAAGATTGGCGGCGACGGTCGTTTTCCCGACGCCGCCCTTACCGCTAGCGATTGCAACTTTCATGTAGATAAACCGTCACGCAGCATCGGAGATTGACATTTGGGACAGATCAGCGTCTTGCATGGAACGCCGGGCTGATGAGGCGCGGTTTCGCCACAGTTAGGACAAACGCAATTTCCGTCCTGGCTCATAGCGCTTCGCCCTTTGCCCTGGCCGCGTCCCTGCCCCTGACCGCCCTTTCGTCCACCTCCGCCGGAACTTGGTCCTCGACTACCTTGTCCTGATTGGCCTTTTGGCATTTCACTTGGCTCTCTTCCGATTGGGCCTGTTATGGTTCCAATGATGATGGTTCGTTGCTGGGCGGCGCTTCCAATTTCTCAATGCGTTGGTTGATGTTATCCAACAACAATTGAACTTGCTCCGCCTGTTCTTTTAGCGCGGCCAAATCCTGATTGCGGTCGAATGCAGCAACATCTAGAGAGAAGTTTCCCTGTCGGCGTCCTCTTCCAAATGAGTTGGAGGCCCTGCTCCCTCGTCTTCGTCCAACACTGCGACCAACTCGAAATGGAACGCCTCCTCTCCCTGTAGAAACATTGCTTACGGTTCCAGTACACAATCCAAAACCGCGTCCTGTGGCGGGCCCCATTCCAGAGGGGCCGCTTCGATCTTTTCCTGGCATGATGACGACCTCCTTATGCACGGTTGGTTGCAACCGGTGCATCGTAATTTCCGGTGAGAATAAAATCGCCGGTCTTGCATCCGATGTCCCGTGCGATCACGGGACATTTGGCTTGTAAGAGAAAGAAAATCGGCTTTCGAATATGGCTAAGCGTTTCGTAATTGGCCTGGCCTTTTGCAATAATTAAATCGGCGGAAGCAAACCGTTCGCGAAAAATCGGCGAGCAATCATCCAAAATACAGCCAGGCGCATCAGAGCCATTGCCAACAACACGCACCATCTGGGTCAGCCCTGTTTCCAATGCGTCTTCCATGGTTGCGTCATTAATGATTGGCTTGCCTTTCACTACATAGACAACCTTGTCGAGCGGCATTTGCGAAAGCAACAATTGGTCAAAAACGATCTCTCCCGCATTGTCGCCAAGAAATAAAATCGTCTTGGCTTCGTTGATCGCCTGTTTAAACAATTCAATCGCTGCGTTTGAGATATCTGCTGACAAACTCTTTTCAATTGATGCATGGACCGATTCATCTTCAACCGTTGCCGCAGCGCCAAAATCGATAATGTTTCCAGCGATCGCCAAGCGGACGGCGCACTCCAGTGGGTCCGCCGCGTCATCGACGTAGCGCTTCAGCCGGGGCAACAGTCTCAGCGCAAACTGGTTGAAATATTGTTTGCGTTCGTAATACGGATCGCTCTGGGTGGTTAATTCACGAATCAAACGGTGTATGCGCTGCCCCATGATCGGCGGAGGCATCGTCAGGTCCATTTCACTCACTTCTCGTAGCATGTTTCGCAACATCCCTTCGTGAATGCGCTCATCGCTCGATACAAAACGGGCAGTTGCCAGCGCCTGTTTTAAAAAACAAGGGATGCAATCAAAGTACGTTTTCATTTGCTCTGGCTCCAACGCCGTCTTGGTCTTCGGCGCTTTTTTCTTTTAACTTTCCGGCTTTGAATTGTTTGAGGGCCTGTACGACCGATTCCTCTGAAGAGAGATACCCCTTGATGTTCGCCGCCGACAGCGTTGTCAGGGCTTTAGGGCCGATGTTTCCGGCTATCACCACTTTGACTCCATGAGTAGCAAGCATTTTCACTGTCCCAATGCCGGCCCCGTGATCCATTTCATTATTCTCGTCATTTTCAAGCGCGTTAAATTCTTCGCTATCCGAATCGAAAATAATAAAATACGCAGACCGGCCTAAACGTGAATTAACCCGGCTAAAGATATCCATGCCTTGTGAAGCGATTGCAATTTTCATAATGATTCTCCATTGGGATATGCGGCTTACGCTCCGAAACGGGCGTGGTGAATTGAACCGGTAAGAAGTGTGGAGACGGCTCTCCACGATTTGAAGATGGATCACAGCGCTCTTCTAAGCACAGTGGATTAATCAGCCGGGCTGGAATTCCCACTACGATTTCGTCGTTTTGAATAAAACCCATCTCGCGAGACGTTGGACACCCCATCGAAAGACAAATCGTATTTCGCTGATAGGATTTTGATAACACATTGCCGCAGGTGGCCAGGAAAGTGGAAATTTGAACGCTCAACTCGTTTTGAAACATCCGCTGCCAGAGCCGAACCAACTTCATTGCTGTTCTGGGAGAGCAATATGACATGACAACATCGGGTTGCGACACGGCGCCCATTTCAAGCGCATATACACGGTCCAATCGTGGCGTAATTTCAAGAATTGAGCGAACCGAGATCCGCGTCATTCCAGTTTCTTCAGCAATGTGCTCAATCAGCGCGTTCTCGTCGACGTTCGGGTCTCCCAAACTTCGTCTTCCACCCATGCAACTAACTTGAGAAACAGGCAGAATAAATGATTCGTTTTTTGCATTCCAAATGGCTTCGCAAACTCTCAAATTTTTCTGTGTATGCAAGGTTTTTGAATCATCGGATGGATTAATTTTCACGCCAATCCATTCGCCGCCAAATTGTTTTTTGAGTAAATCGAATAATTGTAAATGAGTCTGCGGCATAGTTACCCCTGTTTGTGTAAGCACGGCTTGTTGTCTGTCTCGAATGAACGTTGTTTTGCGCAGCCCGGCATCAAAAATTGTTCTTGCATCAGCTGGTTTGACAGATAGGCTTCGACAACTTCATCAATCAATCCACAAATATGTTCTGTGACTTCGATTTCTCTCAGTTGAAGCATTTTTTCTAATGGTCGAGAAATCGCCCCGCAAATCAGTTGGTCTACTTTAAATTCATCAATTCGCGCGGCCCGATTGATTCCAATACACCCTTCCAGGTCATGTTCTTTTCGCCCATGTTCTTTGCCATCAATCAGCTCAATGACCAGCAAGCGATTGGCGGTATCAAATACAGGAGCGATTCGTGAAAAGAGAACTGGAAGAGCAATCTTCATAACACTCATACAAAGTGCAGGAAACATTCCAAAACACAAAAATTCTCTAAGTCGTTATCAACCGGTGTGTTATGATAGGAATTGGCTTGAGGGGGGAGGAGAGATATCTGCAATTTGCAATGGTAAAGCGAGACGAACTACTGCATTTTGCTAGTGTTGATGTGTTGCCGACCATCTGTTTCAGGGAGTAGAATCCCGAGCGATTTAATCTTTCGAAACAGCGTCGTCGGGTGGATGCCCAGCGCTTTGGCTGCTGCCGTGCGGTTGCCGTGATACTGATTGAGCGTGTTGGTGATGTGAATGGTTTCGAGTTTTTGCAAGGACAAACTCTTTTGATCATTCCATTCATACGCCTTGTTGCTGTCGGTGAGGTACGGAGGCAAATGGGTCGCTTCGATCAAGGGGCCTCTACAAAGAACGAAGGCGTGTTCGATGATGTTTTCTAATTCTCGAATATTGCCCGGGAACGGATACGTCATAAGAGCAGCCATGACTCTATCTGATACATGAGAAATTGCTTTTTCGTGCACCCGGTTAAACGACGAGATGAAGTGTTGAACTAACAAGGGGATGTCTTCACGACGCTCTCGAAGAGGCGGAATTTCAATGCGAATCACATTGACGCGATAAAACAAATCTTCACGGAATTTACCCCGGCGCACTAATTGGTGCAAGTCTTTGTTCGATGCAGCAATGACCCGAACGTCAACCGTCTGTGACTTGGTTGCGCCAAGAGGCTCAAACGTTTTTTCTTGCAAAAAGCGCAAGAGACGGACTTGCATGGCAGGCGAGACATCACCAATTTCATCGAGAAAAATCGTCCCGTGGTCCGCTAGAGCAAACCGCCCGGGCTTATCGCGTTTCGCGTCGGTAAACGCCCCCGCTTTATAACCAAACAATTCTGATTCAAGCAACGTATCCGGCAGGGCGCCGCAATTGATGGCAATAAACGCCTTGTTGTTTCGGGAGGATAAATGATGAATCGCGCGCGCAAATAATTCTTTCCCGGTACCGCTTTCACCTATTAGTACAGACGTTGCATCGCTGGCGGCAACTTGTGGGAGCACATCGAAGATTCGCTTCATGCCGGCGCTGTGTCCGACAATATCTTCAAAGGAGTATTTCTCGTACAACTTCTTCCGCAGTTCTTCTACTTGGCTTAAATCGCGAAACGTCTCCACCCCGCCGACAACAGCGCCCCGGGAATTTTTGAGCAAAGCCGTTGAGATACTGATCGGAATCTGGTTGCCTTTCAGGTCGATAATATAGATTGTTCTATTGATGATGGGGGCGCCTGTTTTAAGGGTATGTTTGAGGGCGCAATGGCTTTCGCAGATACTCGAGCGAAATACCTCACAACAGGGCTTGCCGACAGCGTCTTGGCGTGAAATCCCAATGATTTTTTCTGCTGCGCGGTTGAATGACGTTACATTCCAGTTGCGATCAACGGTAAATACGCCATCAGCGATAGAATCAAGAATGATGTCGGTTGCGCTGTTTTCTGGTTGTTCAAACACTTTTCTCTCGACAAAAATGTTAAGTGCGATTCAGCATTATATAAATGATGCAACGAATCGAAGGCCGATTCTACTGCTACATCCACACATCATTCTGGTAAAACACAAAACGAATCGATATAAGCGATGAAACGCTCCGCTCGACATGAACGGGGCGCTTTCTATTGCACGTCTTTCTCCCAGAAACTGACAGTAAATGACAAACCAAATTTGGCATGGATGCGACTCTGGGAGCGCCTGTGCATGAGGGCCTGAAAGCCCGCACTGAAGCGAGCAGAGTGGCGCCCATGCCTGATACAGCGAAGGATCAAGGATTTACAAAAAAGTGTCAAAAAAACGAAATCCAATTTGTGATAAAGTATCCAAATACCGGAAGAACCATTAAAGTGTATATAGAGAATCAAGACTTAGAAAAGGAAGATGACTTTCGAATAAGTGAATCGTAAGGCGGAGAAATTGATTGACGTTACTGAAAATCATACTGCATCAGGGCTTTTGGCTCGCAAGGCTTCTCAATGGCGTACCCTGGAGGATATTTAGAATGAAAACATTCTGCTGGCTTGTAATTGTTGCGTCTCTGAATTTATTTGGCCTAATAACAATTGCCGATGAATTAGAAATTAAACTATTCGATGGCGAGAAATTCTGGGGCGGATGCGTCACCGATGGCCGTGCGATGCCTTATGGCGAGTCGAAATTTGATCGAGACTTATACGGAGATACTCAAGGCAACCAGGCGCAACCGTTGTTGATATCAAACAAAGGCCGCTATGTTTGGTGCGAAGAGCCTTTTGAATTTGAATTCGATAATAATCGCCTTACAGTGAAATCAATTGCGGGAAAAATCGAGTCGGGCAAGTCTGGCGATACGCTGCGAGACGCATTCCTGCATGTAAGCAAAACATACTTTCCAAGCACAGGCGAATTGCCTGATGAACTGCTCTTCATTAAACCCCAATACAACACCTGGATTGAATTAATTTACGATCAACGCGAAGGCCGAATTCGCAAATACGCAAACGACATCATCGACAATGGATTTCCGGCAGGGGTGTTGATGATCGACGACAATTGGCAGGAAGACTATGGCGTGTGGGATTTTCACCCGGGACGTTTTCAAGACCCAAAAGGGATGATGGAGCATTTGCACGGTCTTGGGTTTAAAGTGATGTTGTGGATTTGTCCGTACTTCAGCCCGGACAGCGAAACATTTCGTTTGCTAAACAGAAAACGCTATTTCCTACTGGATGAACGCACGGGCGCCTACTTATGCCGCTGGTGGAACGGCTATAGCGCCTCGCTTGATCTTACAAACCCGGAAGCGGTGGAGTATTTTCAAAGCCGTCTCAAATATCTGGTCGATGAATATGGCGCCGATGGTTTCAAACTCGATGCGGGTGACGCGAGAGCCTATACCGACCCCAATATCATTGCCAATGAAACGATTAACCCAAACGAATTTTCTGAGCGCTGGGCTAAATTGGGATTGCCCTTCAAACTGAATGAGTACCGCGCTTGTTGGAAGATGGCGGGACAACCGCTGGCGCAACGGCTTCGGGATAAAGGCCACAACTGGCGCGACCTTGGTCAACTTGTTCCCGACGCCTTGGCGTTAAGCATAATGGGCTACGCGTTTATATGCCCTGATATGATAGGAGGCGGCGAGTATAGCTACTTCTATAACAACCCCGACAAACCACTCGATCAGGAACTGATCGTTCGTTCCGCTCAATGTTCTGCATTGATGCCGATGATGCAATTCTCCGTCGCGCCGTGGCGCGTGTTAAACGAAGAAAACATGGCCATCTGTCGCGACATGGCTTTGCTGCATGAGAAGATGGGGCCGGAAATTCTCGCCATCGCCAAAGCATCCGCTGAGTCGGGCGAACCCATGGTGCGCCACATGGAATATCAGTATCCCCATCAAGGCTATGCGGAGATTAAGGACCAATTTCTTCTTGGAGAAAACCTACTCATTGCGCCCGTTCTTGAGAAAGGCGCCCGGACGCGAACCATCGTTTTCCCTGAAGGCAAGTGGCAAGGAGACGACGGAATGGTCGTGCAAGGGCCTAGTACAACAACCGTTGATGCGCCGCTCACGCGGCTGCCCTGGTTTAGAAAAATCAACTAATCATTCGAGCCGGTTTTCTTAAGATATTTGAGTGTATCATTGTGGATTTTGGTTACACTTTTTCCATCGAAAAAAGCAATATATAGCGGTCATCGTTGTGGCGGACTCCAATCATGTTTATCTGGCCGAATGTCGTGAGTAATGATGTAGACAGATGAAGATATTTTTTATCAAATTTCTCCGACCCTTCATCTCCATTGTTGTATACATGAATTTCAACCCGAAACGTTTCGTCTTCAGCGACGCCCGACTTACATTGCACCTCCACAGCGTAATTATCCCCAAGAATTGTACGAAAGAAGCCGGGTATCGAACTCTCTGCGGCGAGCATTGCTTCCGTTTCAACTTGGTACACTTCGGTTTTTTGCAATGAGCGAATTATCGAATCGAGTTTTGTTTTTGGAAAAATTTGGCTTAATTCACTGTTTAAATTTTCGATACTTTCTTTCATAAAATGATGTTCTTTAATTTTTGAGTCAGAATCAGTATTTTTTGAGGTTCTCACATATTCCGTAATTCGTTCTGCTTCTTGCCGCGTTCTCGCGAACCCATGTACTTCAAATTTTGTGATCTTGTCTTCGCGGTCTGTTTCAACCTCACGGAATAATAAATTTTCAAAATTTTCTCTATGATTGATTAGCCAGCGAGGGTATTTGTTTCTTGTTCGGCCTTCGTCCCAACATTTACCCCAGATCGAAAATTCAAAGGGATAGTTCTTTAATTTTGGATGGATATCACGCTCAACAAACGCCAGGCGATATAGAACAGGCGCGTCTTCTTTGATTGGGTTTTGAAGTTTCGATAAGAAGTTTTGGATCTGTTTGTGTTCAGCGTCAGTCGCTAAAACAACAATGAAATTGTTTTCAACGTCATATTGCACGGGTGAGGTGGGCGAGGGCTGCTCGCTGGTCGTCTCTTTTGTGATTGATGCGCTAGCAATTAATTCATCGTTGATCGCAGAATCGGGATAGCGAATGGTATGATTGAATGAAATGAATTGAGAAAGAATTTCGACATAACCGGGTTGAAATGTTGAAGGCGCTGTATAGATTCGGATCAGTAATTCTTCGGGAACGGAGTCTTCTGGTTTACTGTCTTGCGCAACAGCGTCATTGAATGAAACAATCGGCGCATCATTCATCGTAAAAACGACGAAACACAAAAGAAGAACAACGGCAGCGAGAAGCGTCTTCATCAATATTTCCAGACGACTTGAATATCATCTTCTAAATAGCCATGAATCATAAAACTGCTTTTCTCTGGCTGATCTGACGATTGATTCGAGATTAAGGTTGGGTGTTCTATTTTGGGAAACAAAGCAACGAGGCCGGGGTCATCGACGATATGTTGCCCCGGCATCAAGACCGGGCCAGCATATAAGCCTGTCTCTTGTGAGTTTTTATTTAGCATCAAAGAATAACTTGTTCCGATCCCAACGAAGACAATGACGGCTCCCAACAAAAAAACATTCAATGGTTTGCCAGCGATGCGCCCCCAAAAAGTTCGGCGCGACCAGGATTGTTCGAACAGTCTGCGAAATTGGTTCACTTCGTCAGAAGAGACGCTTTCATCCAAGGCGGAATCAAACCGTTTCTTCATCTCAAGATTGATTTGATTTTGTATGTCTTTCATTGCGATTCCCCAGTAGCTAAACAGAAAATTGTTCGCGTAATGACTCCGTGACGCGAAAGACGCGTGTGCGCGCGGTTTTTACCTGGCAATTCATAATTTCTGCAATTTCCTGATATTTCATATCTTCAAGGTAACGTAGAGAAAAAGCCGTCCGAAAGGCTTCGGGCATGTCTTGGATATGTTGAATGATTTTTTCAAGCCATTCATTTTGCTCGGCATAATGGATCGGGATGAGTTGGGCGGGGTATAACAATTGGGTTAACAGGTTTACATCCAAATTTTTCTGTCTTTGTGATCGGCGAATATGGTCGACGCACAGATTATAACAAATTGAAGCCGACCATGATTTAAATGAACTGCCTTCTTGATATCTGTTCAAATTCTGAAAAATTTTAAGCCATACTTCCTGGCTTATTTCTTCTGATGTGGTTTTGCACAATGTCGTTCGATAGGCAAGGCGGTATAGAAACAACGCATATCGAACAAACAGCTCTTTTCCGGCTGCGGCGTTATTTGTCTTACACAGTATTACGAGTTGATCGTCAGTCAGATTGTTCACATTTCACCCTGTAATCGCATCTTCCTATCTATAACGATTCAAGCAAAAAAACGTTCCTAAAAACAATAGGTTATAGGAATTTCACATATTTGGGAACGTTTTTCTCTCACCAGCGTTTAAGGTAAAGAAATCAAATAGCTGGATTGCGATCTAAATGAATTTTAAATTGTGTAACCAATTTTCCGCTTATTTTATTGTTATCTGTTTGTTTGCCGGGTGTTCTACACAACATCACCGTGAATCAGTAGACCGCGCTGCTTACGAAGCAATACAAGAGTATCAACGAGCCAATCTGGGTGAATCGGAACCGTTTACGGTTGAAAAACCGTCAATCGAATTGCGGCAACGAATCATGCAATCCCAACCGATTCAATTTTCTCACCCGGCGTCAATCAACGTGAATCATCTAGAACCGATTGAACACTGGCCCAGCGATGGATATATAACCCCGGCAACGGTTTCTGAAATCTTAACCGCAGCAACTTCACCCATTTCACTCAACTTAGTTGACGCGCTACAGATTGCTGCGAAAAATAGCCGTGAATACCAAGGCCAAAAAGAGCAAGTGTTTCAAGAAGCGCTCAATCTTGATCTGCAAGAAGAACAATTTCGCGCCAGTTTTTTTAATGGCATTGACGCGCAGTATGAGAACGACCGGACAGATACTGATTCGCCCGATGGAATTGTGACCGAAAATTTTGGCGCGGGTTTCAATCCATCAATTAGCAAGACGTTCTTATCCGGCGCGCAACTCTCCGCCCAATTGGGTTGGGACCTGGCGATGCTTCTCAGCCCGGGCAGCGTCTCATCAAAATCGTTATTCGGCGACGCTTCGATTACGGTCCCGTTGCTTCGCGGCGCTGGCCGCCATATTGTTGCAGAGCCTTTGACCCAAGCGCAACGGAATATGGTGTATGCCATTTATGAATTCGAACGCTTCAAGCGGTCATTTGCGGTTTCGATTGCGGACGAATATTTATCCGTTCTTCAACGCATCGACGAAGTAAAAAATGCTGAGCAAAATTATAAAAGTTTAATTACGTCCGCGCGCCGCGCGCAAATGAATTTACGGACAGGAAAAATATCACCTGTTGAAGTCGATCAGGCCTATCAGAACGAATTGTCTGCGCGAAACCGCTGGGTCAGTTCACGCCAAGCGTATGCAAACGCAATCGACTCGTTTAAGTATGAATTGGGCCTGCCGATTGATGCCTCGATTGAATTAAACCGGGATGAGTTTGTTCGGTTGGCGCAGTCATCTGAAACCATTATTGCAGGCGCCACCTCGTTACAACGAGATGAAGAAGTGCCTCCTGCGGACGCGCCGATTGTGTTGCAGGAGCCGACGAGCCGTAACGCAGGTAAGATGGAGATCGAACCAATCGAAGCGATCCGGTTGGCATTTGAAAACCGCTTGGATTTAAGGACGGTGCAGGGCCGCGTATATGACGCTCAACGAAAAGTTGTCGTTGCAGCGGACGGGCTCAGACCGGAGATCACATTGTTTGGAAGCGTATCAACCGGACAAAGCCGCGGCATCGGTTCTGCTGACCGCGCTGATTCACAAGTGTTAGATTTGGGCCGCGGCCTTTATTCCGCGCTACTCACCGTAGACTTGCCCACAGAGCGAACTCGCGAGGCCATCGAGTTTAGACGAAGTTACATTGACCTAGAGCGCTCGGTGCGCGACCTGCAAGAACTCGAGGGGCGCATCAAACTTGATATTCGAAATCAGTTACGAATTTTGGTCGATGCTCGAGAGAGTCTGCGTATTCAAGTTCTCTCCGTTAACCTCGCTGAGCAACGCGTTCAAAGCACCGAATTATTTATGGAAGCCGGGCGGATCGAAATTCGAGATCTATTAGACGCGCAAGAAGACCTTTTGTCCGCTCAAAATGCTTTAACATCAGCAATGGTGAACTACCGGATTACCGAACTCGAATTGCAACGCGACCTAGGCGTGTTAAAAGTCAACCACGAAGGAATCTGGCAAGAATACAACCCGGAGATGAATTCCAATGAGTCAAGTTAAATCAAATAAAGCGGGAATCCTGATCGTGCTGGCGGTATTATGCGTTGCTGCAGGTTTTGGTTATACCTCAATGCAATCGAATGGTTCGATCAATCCTGATTTGATTAATGTCCCTGTGTTTCAAGTGAAGCAAGGGCCGCTAAAAATTAGCGTAGTCGAATCAGGAACGATTCGACCGCGCGATGAAGTCATCCTACGGAACGATACAGATGACGACACCACAATTGTTTCGATTATTGCTGAAGGGGCTGAAGTCAAAAAAGGCGACCTGATCGCTGTGCTTGACGCTTCTGCAAAAGAAGAACGCCTCGTTGCTCAACAACTTGATCTTCAGAACGATGAGGCCGAATTAATTAGTTCCCGCGAGAACCTCGATATTGTGAGAAATCAGGCGCAATCGGATATTGAAAAAGCAGAATTGTTGTTTAAGTTTTCAAAGCAGGACCTGAAAAAATATTTGAAAGGCGAATATCCAAAACAAATTAAAGAAGCGGAAGTCGCAATTACTCTCGCGTCTCAAGAATATGCGTTGGCAAAAGACGATTTGAAGTGGTCAGAAGTATTATTTAAAAAGAAATATCTCGCCGAATCGGAGCTCCAACAAGATGAATTGTCCGCAAAACGGGCGGAATTAGATTTGGATTTGGCGAGAGAAGATTTTGAGTTGCTTAAAAATTACACGCACATTCGACAACTCGACCAATTGAATAGCGATGTAAAACAGAATGAGATGGAATCCGAACGGACTAAGAGCCGGGCGTCGGCGAATATTGTTGAGGCGTCCGCCCGCTATTTTTGGAGACAAGAGCGCGTCCAGCGTCAAAGCCGATATGTGCGCGAATTAGAGACAGAAATCAAAGCAGCAAAAATATACGCCCCCATTGACGGCTTGGCGTTATACGCATCGAGCGTCATTGAAGATTGGGAGGACGACGAAGACCGCATTCGGGTTGGCGCTCTGGTCGATGAAGAGCGTGAGATTATCTTTTTGACGGCGGCGAAAGATTACAACATTGATATTCTGATTCAAGAAACGGATTTAAATAAAATTAAACAAGGCCAGCCGGCCAAGATCACGGTCGACGCCTTGCCCGGCGCGAATTTCGTAGGCGTCGTTAACAAAGTATCTCACTTGCCCAATCAACGACAGCAATACTTAAACCCCAATTTGAAAGTCTATAGCACTGACATCGAAATTCAGGGCGAATCAGAGTCGCTGCGTAATGGGATGAGCTGCATGGTTGAGATTGTTGTCGAAGAATATGAAAACGCAGTCTATGCGCCGATTCAAGCGGTCGTGAAAGTGAATGGCGTAAGCACTGTTTTTGTTAGAAACGACAACACGGTCGAGGCGCGTCCAGTAACAATCGGCCTCGATAACAACAGCATGGTCCATATTAAAGAAGGGCTAAGCGAAGGCGAGTATGTTTTATTAAAACCGCCGCTAAATTTTCAAAACGAAGATGAGTCAAACGCAACCGCCGAAACGATTGCAAGTTTAACCAATGAATAAAGAGAGACGCAACACATCTGAAATCGAAGCAGAACTTCAAGCGATCTCAAAAACGTATGCCATGGGCGACCAAGAAGTTCATGCATTGAACCAGGTTGATCTTTCTTTCTATCAAGGAGATTTTTGGGCCATCCTGGGGGCGAGTGGTTCGGGAAAAAGCACGTTATTAAATCTATTGGGCTGCCTTGATCGCCCGACAGCAGGCAACTATGTCCTGGGTGGGGCGGCTGTTCAGGATATGGCGGATGATGAACTCAGTGAAATTCGTCTTCGTAAAATAGGCTTCATCTTTCAGAGTTTTAATTTGATCCAACAATTAACGGTCGAAGAAAACATTCAACTTCCATTGTATTACCAGGAAATGGACGAAGAACAAAGCCGCGAAAAAGCGAGGAGCCTCGCTGAATCGGTCGGATTGGGAGGCCGGATTCAACATATTCCATCTGAACTTTCAGGCGGCCAGCAACAACGCGTGGCGGTCGCCCGCTCGCTGGCCAATGACCCCCAAATTATTTTAGCCGATGAACCCACCGGCAACCTCGATTCTGCAACCAGTAAAGAAATTATGAACTTGTTGTGCAGCCTGAATGAGCAAGGCAAGACCATTATCATGGTGACTCACGAACATGACATCGCCTCCTATACCAAACAACAGTTATACATGAAAGACGGAAAAGTCGAACGAACCGAAGGGGCGCTTGAATGAAAAGCAGCCGTATCTTTGTAGAAGTTCAAATGGGCGTCAAGAATTTGATGAACCACAAATTACGTTCACTGCTAACCATGCTGGGGATCGTGTTCGGCGTGTGCAGCGTAATATCCATGCTGGCGGTAGGGGAGGGGGCCAACCAGGATGTGATGCAGCAGATACAAAAACTGGGCAGCAACAACATCATTATTAATACAATCAAACCTATCGAGAGTGAAACATCAAAAGAAGTATTGGCGCGGATGAATGTGTATGGATTAAAGTACGCCGATCATACCCGGATCAAAGATAGTTTTGTTCATATTACTCAGGCAGTCCCCGTGAAAATTGTGCGCAATGAAGCCCAGTTGGGTTCGCGTACGCTGGATATCCGAGTGTTAGGCGTAACACCGGATTGGTTTGATCTGGTCAAGCGAAATCTCATCGCAGGCCGCACATTAACCGGGAGTGATTTAGAAACGCATTCGAAAATCGTTGTTTTGACTGAATACGGCGCCCGCAGATTGCTTGCGGCCGAAGAAAGCATCGGCGCCCACTTGCGTATTGGCGGCGTTGTATTTGAAGTGGCGGGCATCGTGCAAAGCGAAGGCAGCCAAGGCAGTAATGTTCAAACCCCAGATCAACAGATCGACGCTTACATGCCCATCAATGTTGCTCGAAACCGTTTCGGCGATGTCACCCTTAAGCGAACGGCTGGCGCGGAAATCCGTGAAAAAGTTGAACTCCATCAAATTATTGTCCAAGTTGACCGCTTAGAAAATGTCGAGAGTGCAGCTGCTGGAATTGAATATGTATTAGATCGGTTTCACAAACAGTCTGATTATCAAATTAATGTACCTCTTGCTTTGCTCAATCAAGCGCGTCAAACCAAGCGAACATTTAATATCGTCTTAGGAACCATCGCAGGCATCAGTTTGTTGGTCGGCGGCATCGGCATCATGAACATTATGCTGGCGGCGGTGACAGAACGCACCCGGGAGATCGGCGTCAGACGGGCCATCGGCGCGAAACGAAAACAAATTATCCGGCAGTTTCTGATTGAAACAATTACGTTATCTGTCAGCGGAGGACTCGTGGGGGCGATGGTCGGAGTTTTGATTCCAAAAGCCATTACCCATTTCGCCAATATGCCGACCGTGATAACGATTGAGAGCCTCATTCTTTCAATTGGGATCAGCCTGAGCGTTGGGATCATCTTTGGGCTGTATCCCGCGATTCGCGCCGCCAATTTAGACCCAATCATCGCGCTGAGACATGAATAATTCCTGCGAAAAATGAGATTCTTCGTAGCCGATTCGACTTTAAAAGAATGATTACGCTGCAAGATCGCGCCATAGAACGCCTCCACCAAACTAAAAATAACCGGTGATTTAATTAGCAATCAAAAAAAAGTATACAGAAAGTCTTCTAGCGTTGTATGATAGTGGAAATCGATTTTATTTGTGCTTGCTAATAAAATCAAAACATTGATGCCTAATCCTTCTTTGTCAACACATCAAACTGATCTACAGGAGAAATTAACAAATGATTCGCTATTTCAGTATGATAGTTATCGCATTGTTACTTGCGGCGCCTCAACTATCGAATTCTGCAACCAACAACACTGGCAATAACCCTTGTTTTCTCGTTTTACAGGTCGCGTCTAACGCAAATGTGTTTTGGGCGCAAGATGGAATTGATATCGGCGTCGATGTTGGCGCTGACGGCAGCTATGAATATTGGCTTTCTGAAGATACATCCGTCACCGGGTTGTGGACCACGACCAAAGGCGTCAGCGATTTTGACGCTGAATCCCCTTCGGCCGACAACTGGCGCACCATCATCATTAACCTGGAACAATACGCTGGAGAAGAAGCGCGCATTCAAATTCGTGACAATAATACGCAAGACTACATCGCTATCAACGCGATCCGCTTGAACAACGCAGACGGCGTCACCATTCCCAACGGCGTTCCTAACGGTTTTTTTGAAGACGCGTCTTTGGCTGGTTGGTCGGTTGCCAGCGGTGATATGACTGCCGCTGATTTAATCACTGAAAACGCTGGCGCGGCGCCTTATGGCAGCGGTTATCTCAGCACCAGCAACGCAGGTACGGTTGTGTTGGAGTCGGATGTTTTCGCTCTCGAACCAGTTAACAGTTTCATCTATGGAACCTACGCTGGGCCGGTTTCGTCCCGATGGGATATCGAAGGTCTCAACGGCAGCGATAATGGCGCCTATGTCTACGTTGACGTCGGAACCGACTCGGCTGATCCTGACGGTGAATTTACTGCGGGAACCGATGTTCCTTTGTATGGCTACTTTTGGCAAAACGCTGACGGCGCTCATGAAGTTTTTGTGATCAATACCTCCGGCCTCGAAGGCCGCCGCGCTCAATTTGTCGCAGTCGATAATTCCGAATCACATGCGATTTCATTGGATGCGATCCGCATGAATTATGATCACAGTGTGATTGTTAACGGCGGTTTTGAAGACGGCTTCGAAGGCGGCGTTGTCCCGGAAGGATTTGACGGAACCAGCGTTCGTCCGTTAACCACTCATCCCAGCGGTGGATTGCCCGGCTGGACGATAAACAACTTCGGCGATGATCCAGAGGCAGTGTTCACATATTTCGCCGGTCCCGGCGGTGATTTTTCCCGCTCTGATTTTGTTTGGGTCGGTTCTGGAAATTTCGTTGATGGAGCGAACGACCAAGGGCTTCAATTTGGAATCGAATTACGTTCGGATGTTTTTGTGATTCAACCGGTTCCTGCGGCGGACAGCAGCGTGTTTTTGTCTTTTAATTCAGCCCAGGTCAGCAACCGAATTGATTCGGCCCCCGATCCCGCCGACCCTGACGATATGGGTGTGTTCAGCACGATCCAAATGCAAGTCGATGTCGACAGCAACGGCGCGTTTGAAGACGCCGACGATTTTGTTTATCGCAATCAAAACCAAGGGATGTCATGGAACCGCGAACAACGCGGCGAGTTGGATGAATGGCATTTCCCTGAATATCGCATGTACATTGATGAGGCGCACCAGGGCTTGACCGCCCGCCTCTATATCGCCGACTTACAAACCGGCGGCTGGGGTTGGATGGGCGTTGACGATTTTTATTTCTGGGACGGAGACAGCGCAGACTTGGCGTTCCCCAACTCTGACTTCGAAGAAGGCACTTTAAACAACTGGGTCGAAGACAGTGAGATTATGAATTTCGACAGTTGGCTGTCGGCGACGCCGGACAATGTCGGCGGCGATGCGTTACATAACGTGCTCAATGATGTGATCTCATGGGTTGACGGAAACTATGCCGTTGATTCAAACCAATCCGGCGATGGTAATGTCGGCGAGTTAACATCTGAGCCATTCACCATCCCGAGCTTGCAGACGTCGCCTGTTCCAAACTGGTCTGTGTATTAATGCGCCTGATTGTGAACGGATGCGATACCAAGCGGGGCCTTTGCAGGCCCCGCTTTTCATTATGCTAAAATAGGTTGAGAGATTTTATAGTGGTTGCCAGAAAACTGTGCGGATTGAGTTTTCATCACTGTATCTATCGCTGAGCCCCTGCCTGCGGCAGGCAGGCTGCGGGCGCGCTTAACGCACAGTATTTTGTCAATCGCTCTAGATTGAATGAAAGTGGACGGAATGAAACAGTTTGCATTGTCGGCTCTGGTTTCTTTTTTTTACCTGTACATTGCCATCGCTGTGACAGCGCAAACTGTTGATATCCAATCAGTCATTGATTCGATTCAGAAACATGAGTTGGCCGAAGCAGAAGAAATCCTACGCCAGTCTCAAGGCCCACTGGCCGGCCCTGAACAAAAACAACTGCACACTTTCATCAGTCAACATTCCCCGCAAGGCGATTGGATTTCTCTATTGCGTTTGATCGCTGAAAAGGCGGAGGGCAACCCGGAGTTTTTATTTTTCTTATCGCAGGCGTTATGGCGAACGGGGGATGAAAGCGGAGCGCTCAAAGTCAGCGGCGAAGCGATGGCCGCCGCGCCCATCGATTTGAATTTGCAATACAAGTGCGCCGCCATCGCGCGAACCCTAGGCCGCTTAGATGTAGCCAAACAACGCATTGGACATATTCTTGAACAAGACGCCAATCACCCTGATACATTGTTTCTGCAAGGCAGTATCTGGGCGGAAGAAGGCGAAAATGAAAAAGCGAAGAACGCGCTGCTGCAAGTTATTCAATCGAACCCCAAGCATTTTCGGTCGCTGTTCGAGTTAGGAAAACTCGAAACCCGGCTGGGCAATGATGAGCAGGCGGTTCAATATTTGAGCGAAGCCATCAATGCGTATCCGTTCTTTCGAGAAGCGTATGCTGCGTTGCGTACGCCATTATCGCGCTTGGGCCGCAAGGACGAGTTCTCGCGCTTGCAAGAGATTATTCAGACAATGAGAGCGTGGAACCCCGATCAATATCGTCAATTGCGCTACATGTATGAAAACGCATTCACGATTCCAATCGAACAACGCACGGTTCTTGCGCAAGAGTTGCTGTCGATTCGCCAGTTTGAAAAAGCCATGCAGTATTTAACGAACCTGAATAAAAATAATTTGCTGAACGACCCGCTGCGAATGGCGCTGGCGCAATTGCATTACCAAAAAAAAGAGTTCCCGGATTGTCTTTCAATTCTTGGCGAAATTACAGATTCAACCATCACGCAAACAGAGCGCTTTGTTGGAATAAAAGGGTGGTCGCTTTTGGGGACAGGAGATACTGAGAGCAGCCTGGATTTATACAATCAATACAAAGAGAAATTTCCAGGCTCGCCAAACTTCGCTGCTTTAGGCGCCGCATTAAGCAAGATAGATAAGAAAGAAAATACCGGGCAATCGACTTTAAATGTTCAAGCAAAAAAGACATTTCAATTTAGGGATGCGTCTAATGAATCCGGCCTGGACGCCTTTCAACACCGGATGGGGCACAAAGATAAACGCTGGATCATTGACGCAATGGGGTCTGGCGTTGCGGTCGGCGATTATGACAACGACGGCGACGACGATGTCTATTTTGTGAATGGCAGGCCCGACTTGAATGAAGATGATGGTCAATGGCGCAACGGTTTGTTTCGCAATGACGGCGGGCGTTTTGTTGATGTGACAGAGCGAGCGCATGTCGGCGACACGGGCTGGGGCATGTGCGCTGTGTTTGGCGATGTCAACAACGACGGCTGGCTTGATTTGTTTGTTGGCAACTTCGGCGCTGATGTTCTATACATGAACAACGGCGACGGCTCATTTACCGAACGTACCCAAGACGCGGGGGTGAGCCATAACGGCTACGCAGCGGCGGCGGTATTCGGTGACGTCGACCTCGACGGCGACCTCGACCTCTATGTCGGCAACTATGTTGAATTCGATCCCAAACAACACGGCAGCCTGCGCGACCGCTATCATGGCATAGACGTCATGCGAGGGCCGATGGGGCTTAATTATCAGAATGACCTTTTGTACTTCAACAAAGGCGATGGAACATTTGAAGACGTTTCTCAGCAAAGCCAAATCAATATTTCGGAAGGCCGCGCGATGGGCGCGTCAATGGCTGACTTTGATCTCGACGGCGACCTCGACCTCTATGTGGCGAACGACTCAACCTATAACCATGTGTTGCTCAATAACGGTAAAGGGCGCTTTGAAGATTCCAGTTTCGTTTCCGGCGCTGCTGTGAACGAATCAGGCCGCGAAGGCGCCAGCATGGGCGTCGCAACCGGCGATTACAATAACGATGGGCTGATTGATATTTTTGTGACGGCTTACGAACAAGAGCCTGATACGCTTTTTCAAAACAAAGACGGCGTACTTTTCACTGATGTAACCGGCCCGTCGAAACTCACATCGCCATCCCATTGGTTGACCACGTGGGGAACAGGCTTTTGTGATTTTGATTCGGACGGTTTTTTAGATATTTATACAGTCAACGGGCATACCTACCCCCAGGTTGCCCAGCTCAACAACGACCGGAGTTATACCCAAGGCGTTTCGTTTTATCAAAATATAGATGGCGAACATTTTCGTTCTGAGAAGTTAGAATTTGACGCGGCAAGAACCATCGCCGGCCGCGGAAGCGCCTTGCTCGATTATGACAACGACGGCGATATGGATATCGTCATCAATTGCATCGACGATTCGCCCCGGTTATTGGAGAACCAATCAAGCCAAGGCAATTGGTTGAAAGTGAAATTAAACGGAACATCCGCCCAGACATTCGGAGTTCGCGTCTTTATCGAACACAAAGGCCAACAGTGGACGCGTACCGTCGATGGCGGCTCAAGTTATTTATCTCAAAACTCTCAAACGCTTCACTTCGGTCTTGGCGAAATAGACCAAGTTGAAAAAATTACAATCCACTGGCTTACCCGGCCTCCGCAAACGTATTCGGATGTTTCAACCAATCAAACTTTGATCGTAACCACACGGTCCTAACGTCACTATGTGGCATGGGTGCAACTCTGCAAGAACTCTGCTCGCGTTAGGGCTTTTACTTTCTGGATGCTTTTTTTATACATTGAATTGAGATTTCGCTGCATGTGGCATGGGCACATCTCTGCTCGCTTCGGTGCGGGCTTTCAGGCCCTTTTGCACAGGCGCTCCCAGAGTTGCACCCATGCCTGAATTGGTTTGTCAATTATTGATACGCCGGGATATGTTTTCGTAATCAAAATCATGACCATCCATCAATGGAGGCACTCGCTTACCGGATGAACCTTTTTTCATATATCGGAAAGTTATTCTCAACAAAAAACCTGCTTTGGTTTCCTTTTATGATTTATCACCTGTATATTGTTTGGAATCTCAACTGTTTTTTGGTAGATTCATTGTCAACAAAGAAGAATGAAGTAAGCGAGGGTTTTGATGCAGCGTGATCAAATCGTAACAATATCCCACAGCGCAGGTTGACAATTTAGTGAGGAATAAAATGTATCGTGTATTTCAATTGTTGTTTTTATTTTTTGCTGTAATTCACTTAGGAGCGAGCAGCGATTTCACTCCAATACAAATGCCTGAGCGTGGAATTTGCGCTCACCGGGGAGCAATGAATACTCACCCGGAGAATACATTGCCTGCCTTTCGTGAAGCAATAAGACTCGGCGTGCAGATGATCGAATTCGATGTGCAGGCGTCGAAAGATGGTCATTTAGTTGTTATGCATGACTCTACGGTTGATCGCACGACAGATGGAAACGGCGAAGTCTCTGAACTTACATTAAGTGAACTTCGTAAATTAGACGCCGGAATAAAGAAGGGAGAACAGTTCAAAGGAACGCGAATTCCGACTCTCAGAGAAACCTTGCAGATTATGCCAGAGAATATTTGGCTGAATATCCATTTGAAAGATGGAGAGAAAATAGTTGCAAGTGTTGCCAAAATGATTTTGAAAGAAAAACGTCAGCGCCAGTCATTTCTTGCATGCAGTATAATGGCGGCGCAAAGCGCTCGAGAGATTAGTCCTGGTATACAAATTTGCAACATGGACAGGCAACGGAATACCATGGATTATGCAAATGAAACGATTCATCATAAGGCGCAGTTCATTCAGCTTCTTGGAGACGGCGCCGTTTTCTCTGAAGTCATATCCAAATTAAGAAAACATAAAATTCGCATAAACTATTATCGCGCAGACACTCCCGAAATCTGTTGTGAATTACTGTCCGCAGGAATTGATTTCCCGCTTGTAAACGACCCTGGAGCAATGATGACCAAAATTCAAACCGAGTTAGGAATCAAGCCATTGGTTCCCATTTATCGATAGCATGTTTCAGAATTAATTTGGTTCAGGTTTTTGGAACCGCACAAGAACGATCAGGCATGGGTACATCTCTGCTCGCTTCGGTGCGGGCTATCATGCCCTTATGCACAGGCGCTCCCAGAGTTGCGCCCATGCCTGAATTGGTTGGTCGATTTTTGATATGCCGAAATACGTTTTCGGAATCAAAATTATGATTATCCAGCAATATAATTACTCACTTGCCAGATGGACCATAAAAGTGATTTTTGAATTTGCGCGGCGCCATCCTTATGTTAACGGGCCGTAGCGCGTCCCCAGATCAGGCGCAATTTGTTTGCCCGTTTCGACTAACGCTGTGTGTTGTTGGGGCGTCAGAGGTTGATATTGCTTGGCGATTTCTGTGTTTTGAATGGCCTGCTCAACAGTATAAGGCCCGACAACGGCGACTTCGACTCGTTCTAGATCAAGAGCGTACGCCATCGCTTGCGGCATGCGCTCCTGAGGAGTCACGCATCCGACATATCCTTTACGGTGATTGGGGAAACCGCCCTTGATCCCGACATAAACCTTCATCGCCGCCAGCGCCACATTGTGCTTCTGGGCGGCGGGCAATATCTTCTTGTGGAAATCATAGGTAAACGCATCGGCGTAATTGATTACAGTCATGGCCACATCGATCTGACCGGTCTCGATCATGCGGACAACCCGGTCGGGCCGACAGTGTGACGTCACTCCAATAAAGCGGATCTTGCCTGCTTCTTTTTGTTTGAGGAGATAGGCGAGTATCCCGTCATTGGCCAACACCTTATCGATGTCTTTGCCGCCGACATGATGAATGTGAACCAGGTCAATATAATCGGTTTTGAGTTGCCGCAGCGATTCACTCAATAGCGACTCGGCTTTTGATCCGCTATCGGTCCATGCCTTGGTCACGAGAAAGAGTTTGTCGCGCTGTTGGGGAACAATATGGCTCAATATTTCTTCTGCATTGCCGTAACTTCTGGCTGTATCAATATAGTTAACGCCGCGGTCAATGGCAGCCCTGAAAATTTTAATGCCTTCCTGTACGTCAACGGGGCCTTCACCTACCGGGGCAGTGCCAAGCCCTAAAATCGACACTTTGGCTCCAGTGCGGCCTAATACGCGCATCGGCATGGCGTCGGAGGGGGAGCCTTCATCGGCCTTGGCCATTTGAGCGCTCAGGGTAAGGGTTGCGCCCACGCCTGACGATTGTTTTAGAAACTCGCGTCGATCTAAATGATTTGGCAAACTCTTTTGGTTGAAGCTCATTGGCTCTCTCCTGCATGATTCAATTTCTCATTGACAAATACTACCGCACCGTTAATTGCTTTTCAAACGAATTGTTCCATAAACTGAATGCAGATTGATATCTGAATGGATACCAAACGTGATCGCATTTCAGTGTTTTTGGATCGCGTCTTTCCAGCCAAGTTGGCTAGCCAGGTTGAGGCTCCAATCATAGTTTTCGTCGACGGCGCCCATGAGTTGGACCTTTGTTGGGTAAAGAAAACCAACCACCTGGGGCAGATCGGTCACCCGCAAGCAGTTTAACATTTCAATCGCCGGCCCGGTCCCGTCCGTTTCGCCAGGGGCGTTTTGTGTGGCGGGCGGGTTTTGAAGATAGACCGACTCAAGCCGCCCGTCTAACAACGCCGCGTACATCGCGACGGCCGCCATCTCGCCGCGCGCGGCAATCGCAATTTTGTCAGGGTCAACTTCGTCTATCGACCGCAATGCTTCAATACAGCGCAACACGTCATACACCCTCATCGACGCGACCGTGCGCCCCGTCCACGCCGAGGCGCGCCTCACGTGCCACTGCAAACCCTGGCTCCAACTCGTCTCGCCCACGCCGCGAACCTGTAAGTAGGCGCGCGTCCATTCAGGGCGCAAGCCGTTTGAGAAACTCTCTGACGCCCAGCGCTTTTCGTTGGGGTTGCGCAAAACGAGCAGTACGGGTTTTTTCTCCGTTTTGGTTTCTTTCCAGTTCCATTCAAACGTCAGGCGAAATCCTTCTTCAGGGACGAAAGTGTAATCATTCATGCCGCTGGTTTCGTTGCTTCGCGAGCGGTATTCCATTCGAAGCGACAAGTCGCCAGGCGATTTCGGGAACGCATTAAACGTATTGTCTTTCAGAAACTCAATCACATGCGATTTATGCTTGTTCCAATCTTCTACCGTTTTTAACGCAGGCGGCGTTGCGACTTTGACAAAGGTTTCTTGAATGGTCTTTGTGCGGTCGTCCGCAGGCGGGCCGTCAACATACACCCTGAGTTCATCTTCGCTTAAAAGCGAATCTTCTGATTGGTCGACATCGCCGATTTCGTTTGGCGAAACGTCTTTGCCCATCAGGTGTTTCATCATAAATGAAAAGATTTGAGTGCGCGACTTTTCGTGATACGAATGACCGCCCGGCGTTACGACAAGATTGATGTTGTCTTCGGCGCCGTATAATTCATAAATCTTTTTCATATACGCCACGCTCTGTTTAACGCCCTCTAATGAGTTGAGGCCGTCACGGTCGGCCTGACCAATCAAAAGAGGCCGGGGCGCGATCAGAGCGCCGATGTCATGATAGTCAATCAGTTTGGTGTTGATCGGCGTCATACAGTCACAGTGCCCGTCGACCATGCGCTGGCGAATATGCGACTCGAGCGTACAACACCCGCACACCGGGGCGACCGCTTTGACGCGGCGGTCAATCGCGCCGATATACCAACTCTGCGAGCCGCCGCCCGAAATGCCCGTGACGCCAATGTTGTCTGGATCGACATAATCGAGAGAACATAACAAGTCGATACCGCGGATGCCGTTCCAGAGTTCGACGCCGCCCGGGGTGTAGCCGCGGCTATACCATTGAAACTGGCCTTCGGCGTAACATCCCCAATGGCTGCCATACACTTCGCCCCATTGAACGGTCTCAAAGACCAGCGCGACGAAACCCAGTTCAGCGAATTTACGTGGATGCGGCTGGTAGCTGACTTTCTGAGTTCGCGAATGTCCGCAGGGGTATAAAATCGCTGGCGCTTTGTGGTTGATGGTATTGGGCACATATAAATTGGCGGGGACATAAAGATTGGGCAGCGACTCATAATAGAGTTTGATGATCTTGTAATTATCTTTTTGAATCACGCCGATCTCTTTGATGTTCAAAGGAGGTCGCTCGCCGCTCAAGGGGACGTCATGCAGGCTGAGCATTCCGGTCAGTTCTTGATATCGCTGTTCGCGCGCGCGTTCCCAGTCTTCTAGCGTGTTGATGTCAGCGAGTGAATTGTGAGTAATCTCGCTGGCGGCGCGCATCAGATATTGTCGGATGTTATTGCTCTGGTCAAATATGGGTTTGGTTTCAATTTGAAGCGGTTTGCTTTGCGCTAACATAATAACATTCAATACCAACAACGAAATGATGATTTTCTTATACATGTTTCCGAATCTCCTCACAAGTTAACACGCGATATTCATTCCTTGCCAATCCAGATAGCGTTCGGACGATGATTGCCCTGATCCTATCACAAAACACATGAAGCCATCTCAAAAATTTCTGGTCTTTCGTTGCGTACGGCATGGGTGTAACTCTGGGAGCGCCCATGCCTGAATACGTTTTCGTAATCAAAATCATGACCATCCATCAATGCAAGTACTCACTTACCGGATGAACCTTATTTCTCATCAGAGAGGCGCCTTCAGTCGCCATTTTTGATTTTTTCTTTTGAACCTATCTGCGTTATTTGCAGTCTCAGTCATAATTTGATAGATTCAATGACAACACCGAACAATCAAACGGTCTGGGAGTTTTGAAACTGCGCCTTATAAACACCGATTGGAAAGAGAACCGAATTATAAAATTCTCCATTTGAAAGGAACGATTAATGACTATCTCGAATCTGAATCGAAGAGATGTTATCAAAGGCCTAGGGGCTTTGCCGTTTGGTTTAAGTTTACCGCTAACGGCGAGCGCTCAAACGAAGCAACCGAATATTGTATTTATTTTTTCTGATGACCACTCTCTGCAAACACTGGGCGCCTATAAAACAAGATTACAAGACTTTATCAAAAAACATAAAATCACTCCCAATATAGATTCGATTGCTGATGATGGTGTTTTATTTACCAACAGTTTTGTGGCGAATTCAATCTGCGGGCCGAGTCGGGCCTGTATTTTAACGGGCAAGCATAGCCATAAAAATGGTTTTATGTCTAACGGAAATAAATTCGATGGCAGCCAGTGGACTGTGGCGAAAGAATTGCAGAACGCGAATTATCAAACCGCAGTGATTGGGAAATGGCACCTGGGAACACTGCCAACAGGGTTCGATGATTACGCCGTTTTGCCCGGTCAAGGCAAATACTACAATCCTGATTTTAAAGTGAAAGGTTCGGATGATTTGGTCCGCAAAGATGGATATTGTTCGGACTTGATTGGCGACATGACCCTCGAATGGCTTGATAAAAAGCGGGATAAATCGAAACCGTTTTTCTTATGCAGTTGGCACAAAGCCCCTCACCGGACATGGATGCCTCATCCAAGACATTTCAATTTATTGGATGGGATTGACGTTCCTGAACCCGAAAATCTATTTGATGATTATGAGGGCCGAACGTCTGCCGCCAGTGAACAAGAAATGACCATCCGCGATCACATTAATATTGCGATGGACGTTAAGGTGACTCCGCCAGCAGCGACAACTTCGATAGAAGATATCCGTAAGGCTGTTCCTGAAAGCAAATCACGGGATATGTCGACGATCGGCGAATTTCAACGAATGACAGAGAAACAAAAAGAAGCATGGGATGAATATTATGCTCCACGCAATGAGAAGTTCCTTCAGCAGAACTTAACGGGAGATGATCTTGTTCGTTGGAAATATCAAGCATACCTGAAAGACTATATCAAATGCGTCAAAGCGATGGATGAGAATGTAGGCCGGGTATTGGATTATTTAAAAGAGAATGATCTAGAAAAAAACACCATCGTAATCTACAGCTCGGATCAAGGCTTTTATAACGGTGAACATGGTTGGTATGACAAGCGCTGGATGTATGAGGAATCATTACGGAATCCATTGATTGTGAAATGGCCTTCAGTCGCTAAGGCAGGAACAAAGTGTGACGCGATTGTGCAAAATATTGATTATGCTTCAACAATATTGGAAGCGGCGGGCGCTACAATTCCAGACGAAGTGCAAGGTGAGTCATTGGTCCCATTGTTAAAAGGCGAGACGCCGGATGATTGGCGTAATAGTCTTTTATACACCTATTATGAGATTGGCGTTCATGCGGTTGCTCAACACCGTGGGGTGCGAAATGCGCGGTATAAATTAATCGAGTTTTATACAACCGGCGAGTGGGAATTTTTCGACCTGCAAAAAGATCCACTAGAGATGAAAAGCGAGTATAACAACCCTGACTATGCATCTATCATCAGTGAAATGAAACATGAACTAAAACGGTTGATGAATGAGTATGAACTGAAAGTATAACCAGTCGGTTAATGACCGAGACGTTTAACCGAAGATCATTTCTTCAACGCGCCGGTGCGTTTTGGGATTTCTCTCTTGGCAAAAAAGGCGGCTTAGGCCGCCTTTTTTTATTCCGTGCTTATTGAGCCGAAGCTCGCTGGGAAGTCACGATGGGAACATAACCATATTCAAGCCCTTTTGGCGGCGTAACAATCAAGGCCGGATCAAGCGAGACGAGTTGAATGTCACGGCTTGGCGGCGGCATGTAATCCCGGTCAATCGGCCATTGTTTGTGGATTTTTTCCACAAAGGCTTGCAACGTCTCTTTCTTTTTCTGGCTCCAATCATATTGCTGAAAAGAGGGTTGGTCGATAAACCGATACCACGAATAAGTGACCGTCGATCCATCAATCAATTTCACTTCGTACGGCCCGTGCGCCGCCCCGGGATTTGTCCAGGCGCCTTCTTTGGGGGAGGTGTAGGGTTCGCCGGGTGACGCCAAAGCAAACTCTTTCTGTCTTAATAATTCAGGGACTTCATCGCTAGATACCGCGACGCGCTCGTCGCCTATCTGTTTATAATACTGCGGGAATATGCCTTGGGGGCTTATGTTGTTTTCGAACCACTGTAACCCCCACAGGCCGTCGGCGTGGACTTTTGTGTCAAATACGTTTTCGACATTTTTCATTTGCTGACCGGCCTGATCATATTTTGTCGTACGCGTCGTCAAAGTCGATTTCCATGACGCTTCGGTGTTGAAATTGCCAGGGCAATCCGGGCCTCCATCGCGCCATGTTTTGAATGAATGGTAGAGAGCGTCTTTCGAGTAATAGGCGACATCCTGCACCAGCAGCGTCCTCCCATGCGCATCCACGGGGAAATGTAGTTTCGGAATTTTTGAAAACACATTGCCTTCTTCATCAACGACATCGAAACGGGGAACGGTATTAATTTCGATGGCGCCGCCGCCCATGTTTCCCGGACGCGCATCAAGCCCTCTTCCATAAATAAATGGATAGTCAAATATCTTTCCGATTTTGCTCCAGGTTTCAGGGATGTAGTAGGCGATAGGGCCTTTGAAATTTGCTGCATTGATAAAACAAGTCCAACTTTGATCGCCGGTGGGCGGGTCGCCTGTGGTGGGGTCAGTAAAAGGTAACGCCATATAGGTATAGCCAAAAAATTCACCATTTGGCTTGCCTTGAAACGGCAGGGCGTCAGGCGGAATTAAGAGCCTGTTACTCAGTTGAGCAATGCCCAGGCGGTCGTCAGGCAATGCTGTGTCGCTATAAAAAAACGACCAGCCCGGAGAACCGACTTCGTAGTCGTAACATTGTGGAGTGGCGTTCATACTAAATTTGGGTGAGCCGTAACGAAAGTGATTTCTTGCCCAAAACCCCAGGCCGCCTTCCACCGTTTGGAAGACGCTGCTCCAGGTTGGCCCGCGCTCTGGCCAGTTGTCCCGGGCCAGAGTCCCGACGGGAGCGAGAGGCTTATCTTTGTTATCGGAGTTGTCCGGTGTGATCCATGCGCCTGCCAGCCCGATTTGGAAATTGGCAACTGGCTGGTCAACCAAAGGCCAAACCGCTGAATAAAAACCCATCCCGGCGTTAAATTCAGAACGCTCAGGAGGGCGGGTTGCGCTATAGCCAATATAACCATGAAGCCCTCTGGAATGAGAAGTGATTTCAAGTTCGCCAGACTTTTGTATGGTTTGAGAATGAGAACTCAAGCAACAAATGATAGACAGCAGCGTCGACAGGATTATTAAGTGAGTATTTTTATTCATGAATCCGCCTCATTCAAATATGTATTGATTGCTTTCTGCTTACAAGTTCACTGAATGAATCGCATTATACATTCAACTTAAGCGGCTTGGCGGATTGATGAAGTATTACTTTCAGAATTTCGCTTCAGTCTCCAACTTTAACAATTGATTCAGCGCTGATTCTTTGATAGATTCAATGACAATCTCGAGACTAATTCTATATCAGAGTTTGGACAATATAATAATGAACCTTAACCTCAATCGTCGCGATTTTCTTGGAATGATGAGCGCAGGCATGGCCTCAACCGCATTGCCTGACGCAAACGCAGTGAGCAATAACAATAAGCGCCCGAACTTCATTGTCATTTTTGCTGACGATCTTGGCTATGGCGACATTGAAGGATTCGGCAACCAACAGATCAAATATCAGACTCCAGCGCTAAAACGCATGGCGTCTGAAGGCGTAAAATTGACTCAGGTCTATGTGCCCGTGCCCTATTGCGCTCCATCCCGCGCGTCTCTTTTAACGGGCCGCTATCCCTTCAGAAATGGCGTTGTACACAACCCTACTCCTGACGCAGGCGTCAATAATATCGGCTTGCCTGAGTCAGAAATCACCATTGCGGAAGCGCTCAAGCCAGCGGGGTACGCCACCAGTTGTATCGGCAAATGGCACTTGGGACACCGTCGCCGCTTCTTGCCAACCAACCAGGGATTCGACGAATATTTCGGCATTCTTTATTCAAACGATATGCGCCCGGTTCAGTTGGTTGAAAACGAGACGGTGCATGAATATCCCGCCTACCAACCTACGCTAACCAAGCGGTATACAGAACGCGCGCTTGATTTCATCCAACGCAGCCATGACGCAGACAAGCCGTTTTTTCTCTATCTTCCTCACGCGATGCCCCATAAGCCGCTGGCGGCGTCCGAAGAGTTCTACACGCCCGACACGCCTGACGATCTATACGCTGATGTGATTCGAGAACTCGACTGGTCAGTCGATCAGGTTTTGGAAAAAGTTAAAAATCTAGGCATTGATGAAAATACGCTCATCCTATTTCTTTCAGATAACGGCCCCTGGTATGGAGGCGACACGGGCGGCTTGCGCGGGATGAAAGCCGCCACGTGGGATGGCGGTCTTCGCGTTCCATTTATTGCGCACTGGCCGGGCAAAATCCCGGCGGGGTCAGTCCACAACACGCCAGCCGGAACGATTGACATCTTCCCGACGCTGCTCAAACTTGCGGGCGTTGAACCCCCTACCGACCGTGAGATCGACGGCGTTGACATTATGCCGCTATTGAATGGGACGAATACCGAGAATCCACATGAATATCTATTTGCACTCAAAGGCACAAACTTGGCCATGGTCAGAAGCGGCCCCTGGAAACTTCACCTTCGCAGTCCGGGAAACATACCGAACCGGGGCGACGACTGGGTTGATCCGCGCGGACCTGACGGCGTCACCCTGCTGGCCCAATTCGAGCAATCCCGCCCGAGTGAATACCCCGGAACAACCGAAGGCGTCGAGCCAAAGTCGATGATGCTATTCAACCTCGATGATGATCCGGCCGAGACGCGCGACATCAGCGGCGATCACCCCGAGGTTGTAAATAGAATGAAAGCTTATGCTGATACAATTCTATCAAACTGGCCAGAATTTGAACAACCAGGCCGGTTCAAAGGTGGAATGAAGCGAGTCAAAGGCGGACGCATGGACTTTTTTGAGGAGTACCATCAATAAGCCGCTTAACGTTGAATGAGAAATTTCTGCCATTCAAAACAATGCTTCATCTAGTAAGTGTGTACTTACATTGATGGATGACCATGTTTTTGATCAGGCATGGGTGCAACTCTGGGAGCGCCTGTGCATAAGGGCATGAAAGCCCGCACTGAAGCGAGCAGAGTTGTACCCGTGCCCCATACAGCAAATCCACTAAGAGATTCATCAAAATATGATTGACTCACACGCAGCCATTGCACATAGTGACGGTACATTCTCAGTCGAACCAGTTACCGTCAACAAACCGGGCCCCGGCGAAGCGCTTGTTGAACTCAAAGCCTCCGGCGTTTGTCATACCGATTACGATTCAATGCACACTTGGAAGCGGGATTTCATTCTCGGCCATGAAGGCGCAGGCGTCGTGCTTGAGACTGGAGACGGCGTTACCGAAGTTGAGCCGGGCGACCGCGTGATTTTAACCTGGGCGATATCGTGCGGGCGCTGCCTTCAATGCAACCTCGGCAACATTCATATTTGCGAGAATTATTCGCCCGTCACCGGGCCTCATCTCGGCGGCCACGCGCATGTCGAATCGACGCTGTGGAACGGCAAACCGATAGACCGCTCCTTCAACCTCGGGACGATGTCAAACCATACGGTGGTGCGCGAAGAAGCGCTGGTAAAGATTGACGTCGATATCCCATTCACTTCCGCTTGTATTATTGGATGCGGCGTGATGACAGGGTTCGGGTCGGTTGCGAACGCTGCCAATGTTCAAACGGGCAGTTCTGTCGTCGTCTTAGGAGCAGGCGGCGTCGGGTTGAACGTGATTCAATCAGCCCGCCTTGCCGGGGCCGCTGCGGTGATCGCCGTTGATGTGAACCGATCACGATTAGCCATGGCGAATCAGTTCGGCGCGACGCACTGCATTCAAGCCGACCGGGAAGATAAAAACCTACTCCAGGCAAGTGAGAAAGTAAAAGCGTTGACAGCCATGCGCGGCGCTGATTATGCCTTCGAGTGTACGGCGATCCCCGAATTGGGCGACGCGCCTTTGCGTATGGTTCGCAACGCAGGCATGGCCGTTCAAGTCAGTGGAATCGAGCAGACGATTGCCTTCGACGCAGAACTATTTGAATGGGACAAGATATACATCAATCCTCTCTATGGCAAATGCCGCCCCAAAGTTGATTTCCCAAAAATCCTCAAACTATACGAAAACAAACAATACAAAATCGACGAACTGGTTACGCGGACCTACTCGCTTAACGAGTTGGGGCAAGCGTTCGAAGACATGCTTCAAGGGCGCAACGCAAAAGGCGTCATTTCGCTGGAGGCGTCATGACCCGATTTCGGACCATCGAGCATAGCCGCAACCATTCGTTCAGCCCCGCTGGGTTAGACTTTCTTACCGTGAAAAGCCCCGCCTTACAATCGCGCGCGGATGTTTGCGTTTATGAAAGCGCCAGTTTGAAGAACCATTCCTCCGCGCCAATTACAATCTTGCTTCATGGCGTTTATGGCAGTTGCTGGTCGTGGGCGTTGAGCGGCGGCGCGCATGTCGCGCTTGAGTCAATGATAGAAGATGGACTGGCGGCGCCCATGCTTTTGGTTATGCCCTCGGATGGGCTGTGGGGCGATGGCAGCGGTTATGTAGACCATGGCGAGAAAAATTTTGAACGCTGGATCGTCGAAGACGTGATCGCGCTCATTCGACAGACCTACTCCTGCGTAGACGAACGGTCTCCTGTTTCTATTGCCGGGCTTTCGATGGGAGGATTCGGCGCATTGCGGCTTGGCGCGAAATATCCAGATGTGTTCAACGCGTTTTATGGCTTTTCGTCAATCACTGATTTTGATCAGTTGCGTCTTTTCGTTGAAGAACCGTTAGAAACATACAATCTTAAAAATCGGGATGACGCGTCCGTATTTGAATGGATGAAGACCAACAAAGACCGTCTCCCTCCATTCGGCTTCAACTGCGGCGTTGACGATGAACTCATTGAATTCAACCGCAAATTACATAAAGACCTGCTCGACTTAAACATCAACCACGAATACAACGAATATCGCGGCGGGCATACGTGGGAGTATTGGCATAAACATTTATCGGATGCCTTGGCGTTTTTTAAACACACGCCGCAATAACGGCTATCAATCTCGTCGAACCTGAAAAAATGGCGCTGACCGACTTACATTGATGCGACAAAAGTACCTTTCAAATAAGGTTTATCCGACTAAAGCGTACTTACATTGTTGGATGACCATGATTTTGATTACAGCAACGTATTTCGGCATATCAAAAATTGAAAAACAAAATTGGTTCGTCCTAAGAATCTGTGCATAGCCTAGACATGGAAACACACGCTATCTCGTGTAATCTCAGTTTGCTAAGAACAAGAGAGACACGAAAGGAAGCGTGTGTTGCTAAAGAGTATCGTAAAAA
>JAVCCE010000055.1 GCA_030765645.1 Candidatus Hinthialibacter antarcticus
AAAGCGCCAGGGGGGATCTCAGAACAGCACAAACAAAGCGATACATTTAAGCAATATCTCAAGGGCTGCCGTCGCTTCGCGACGCCTTGCCCTTGCCACCCCTTAAGTCAATGACATTGGCACTGAAGCGAGCAGAGTTGCACCCATGCCTGATACAGCGAAGGATCAAAGCATCCAAATACCGGATGAACCATAAAAAAGGGAGAGCGCAAAACGCTCTCCCCAATCAATTCGGCAATTCGAGGTATGCTCAGACTGCTTTTGATGAGATGGTTCCCATCAGTGACGGGCAAAGCCCATCGTGTTGTTTAATACAGGCCCCAGTCAGAAACGCCGGGAATTTCAGACGTCGGCAACAGGGTCAAACGGCCCCATCCGCTTTCGTCGTTCCACGCATCGACTCGACCGCCAGTGGCGTTGTCAAAGTGCCACCACGCCCACTTGCCTGTGCGGTCTGTGTCGCCAACACTGACATCGTTTAGACCGATGTCGAAGCCAATTTCTGAAATGTCGAGTGGATCAAGAATCAACTCTTTATCGACTTTATACTCAACGATGTAACCCGTGCCGTCATCTTTGGCTCGGGCGCCAGCGTTCCAAAAACGACCGTCGATATCAACTGCGCGGCCGCCATTGGCTAGGTCGACGGCGTCTGTTGCAGCGGGAGCGCCGCTTCCGCCCCAGATGGCGCCGTTGCCCATGACCGTCGCTTGGAATCCAAATTCGTTGTCATCTTTAGCGCCGGATTGCTGGCTATCGTCTCCGTCCATGTAAAGTTCGACTGAGTCGTTACGCCACGCATCTGATGCGCTGGCTTCAAAATTGACGGATGGATCAAGCATGTCACAGCCAACAAAGATATAGCGTTCATCATGGAAGATGTGAACGGTCATGTTTGACTCTGATGGCGGATACGAATCGCCGCCAATTAAAACGCCGGGGGCAACCGCATTGGCGCGGTCGAAGGTAAAGACATAAGCGCCGTCATATTCGCCAGCGTTTAATTCACCGTCTAAGACAACATTATTGGTTGTAATCAACGGTGCGACTGCTGCGTTAGCGCCTTCGATGTCCATGCCGACGGTGCCGCCGACGCCAAAGGTTTGGTCGCCCGCTTCGATAACGCCAGAGAATGTGACGCCTTCAGACGTGTCAGCGGTGGTGCTGAGGCTGTAGGTGATTTGAGTATCGCCTGACGCGCCGGCCAGGTTCCAGGTAATCACATTACCGCTTTGAGTTCCCGTTGGGCTTGAAGAGGTAGCGTCCATCCTTCTGGAACCGTTTCTTTCACGACCAAATCAGCGGTTTTACCTGATTCAACTGTGACATCAATTTTGACTCCACTCACAGGTGAACCTGCGGCGAAGTTTTCAGACGGAAGCGTACGCGATCCAACAACGCCAACTGGGATTTCATCAATTTGAAATGCGCTGAATTTTCCGATTTCAATGTTGTTAACATCGTGTGATGTAACTGCCAGACCAATGCTCAAGTCGGCGGGCAAATCGAGTTCATACGAACCAACGGTGCGAAATGAACCATCGGATTGAACGCGCAACATGCTGAAGGTGTTCAACACGCGTTGTAAGATGATGGTATCCGTTTCGCCTGCGCCTTTACCTTGCAGGCCAACGCTGACGCTTTCGGCGTCGGCTGTCGGACGATTGGCCAAGTCAGCGCCAAAATCGCTGCGAAGCAACGCAAAAACTTGTGGCGAACCGCCTGCTTCCGGGTCAACGCGTACCATAATGCCCGCTTTGCGCCAATCATTAACGGCATTGGTGCGGATGGCGTTATCGTCGTCCCAAGCCAAGGTCACTTTCGCTGAAAATGAGCCGGAAATTGGCTTATAAATCCAGTACATATTGTCAGCGGTTCCCCAAATGTCTGAACCGCCTGCTTCGATGGTATAAACGCCGCCGCTAAAACTGGCAGCGCCTAAAAAATCCGTCGTCGCCTAATGAAGTTTCGCCAGTGAAGTCGCCTACTTGCGCAAATGCCAACGGCGCAACCAGACAGAGTGATAACGTTAGAATAGTCTTAAATTTCATAAACTTATGTACCTCCCACAGGTTATTTCGGGTTTTGGGTTCTGCATCCTTTGTTGCCGAAAAAAAAGAAATTGTTCAACAAAAATACATACTGTGCAGTTTGCACCTCCAACAATAAATTTTAAAAAAGCGTTAATCACGTAAATTAAAGTACAATTTTTCTTGTCATAAGTCAACAGAAATTGCACATTTCATTAACTTTACGCTCATTAGAAAATAATAGTCCAAATGATCTGGCGCATGTGAAAAGTCATTCTTTTTCACTTTATTTGAATTTCTTTGCGAAAATAGACCCATTTCTCTCCACTGATGTCTGCTTCCGGTCCGATCAGTCTGCCAGCAAACAGCGGCGCGTAAAACGCAAACGGCGAGCGGATCGAGCGCCAGGGATCAGCGTTTAATTCGCCTTTGACGGCTGCATGCCCCCAACCCGAGTCATCAAACCGGGGCTGGTTCCAGCCTTCGGTTTCTTTCAGTGAATAGTTCCAGGTTTCATCGGTGACGGCGACGCCTGCGCGATGGCCTAGGTGCAACATCCAACCGGGATGCGCCGCGTCCATGCGGCAACGCGCTGCGATGACCGCTTTGCCCCGGGCCTTATCAATCTCGATGGAATGAATGTTCACCCAGCCATTGCCGCCGCCGACTTTTTCGCCGTTCCAATACAGTTCAAATTCGTTACAGCCAGTGATGTAGGCCCAGCCGCTGCGGCCCTCATCCAGCGTCTTGATTTCGCGCTCAGAAACCTGGCGAATCCAGAAGGCGTCGCGCTCATTGGCGGGGTCGTTCGCCTGGCTCTTGCGCAGCGCGGTTTGAAATTGCTCAAGCGCTTCGTCGCGTTTCCCCTGTTCTTGCAGCAGCAATCCGCGCCGCATGGAGAGATAGCCAAATTCATCCGCGATGGGGTGTTCTTCTCCAAATTGACTGACGGCGTTCAGCGCTTCTTCGAGGCGGTTTTGTTGGCGGTGAAGCGCGACCTGTTTATGTAAAAACTGCAACTGCGCATAGCTTTTGCCTTCTTTCGGCAGGCGCTCCATCACCAGCGGCAGCGGCTCGAATTTGGGGCTGGGCAGCGTCTGATACCAGAAAGCCGTGCTGGTGAAATCATCCTCGCGGTCGTTGGCGTGGCCGTGTTCAATCGTGGCTTTCAGCGACGACTCAAACGCAATCGGGTCGTTGATATGCCATCGGTAGGCTGTCCCCCGGTCGCCCGATTTCATGCCCTCCCAAACGGTGACGCCGTAAAATGGATAAGCGAATTCGCGAAAGCCCCAAGCGTCGCTGAAGTAGTCTTCCGTCCCGGTCCCGCTCAAGCGCGGCTGTTCTGCGCCGTCGATGAAGAACATGTCGTCGCCTTCGCCGAACCAGCCGTCCTGGTTGGTCTGAACATTCAACACGCTGCCGACGTACTTGCCCTTGCCCCGGGTTTCGAGCAGCACATAGTTCGACTTGCCGTCGAGGTTGACGCCCTTGAGGTCGGCCTCCGCATTGGGGACCGCCTGCTGGTAGCGGGCGTGGAAGTACAGCGTATCGTCAGGCAGCGAGCCATAGGTTTGGTAGTCGATGTAGTAATAAAACGCGCGCACCGGATCGAAGCCCTCGTGCAGGATCGTCACCCGGGCGGATTTTTGAAACGGCATGTACCAGTAACAATTGCGGGCGCGTCCATCAGCGGAAACCGCCACCGGAAGGCTTTGAAACGGGCGTTCCAGTCCATGCCCCACGCCGAAGAAATCGCCCAGCGGCGCTTCGACCGACGGCGTTTCCTGTCCGTCCCAATAGATGCGCAGCACCACCATGCGCGGGTAATATTTTTCGGCGGAAATGGTGTTCCAGATATGGGTAATCGCCCCCGGCCCTTCGATCTCGGCGATGGTGACTTCCTGCCCGGGGGGGATCGAGATGCGGTCGTCGTTGCCGCCGCTGGGGTCGTAGCTGGAGATGCGATGGGTTTGGAAATCCGGCGATTGAGACAAAGCGCGCATCGCGTCCGGCGCTTGCGCGTGGGCGGTCATGGTGAACAGTGTGAAGAGTAAAAAGGGGATGAATCGAAACATGGCGTTCCTCCGGTTGAATAGAACGCCATGCTACCACGCAAGTGAAATTTGAAATAGATTGTTGTCGGGGGAGAGACGAATAAGGTTGAGGGCTTACCGATGAGTCGAAAATGAACCCACTCTACGATTGTCTGTTTGTAAAATAAAAAAGGCGCTGAAATCAGCGCCTCTACAAGATTTTCGATAATACGAAATGCTTATTCGTCTTTGAATTGCAGGCTGATGAAACCGTAGGATTCAACGTCGTTTGATTCTTTGTCAGCGTTATAAAACGCGATGAAATGTTCGATGCCGGTCTGTTCGCCCATCAGGTCAATCATCGGCAATGTCTTGGCGCCGACCAGATGGCGTTGTTTCTCGGTGATGTCGTCTTTCTTTTCGGTGTCGATTTCCAACCACGCGCCTTCTTGTTCGATGGGGTCAGATTCTTCAGGAAACAAATCGTCAAAGAAGGGAAGCGATGAGATGTAACAGGTGTAACTATCTTGATCGATTTTCAAGTCGCGCTCAAACGAACCGACTTCTTCATATTCTTTGATATCGTTGGGTTCTTTTAAAACCGATTTGCCGTCGTCATCAACATCAACCGCGCCGCTGGCGGCGAAGGCTTTGTACGCGCCGTCTTTTTTAACCGCAACAAAGAAATAAATGCGAACCAGTTTGTTGGATTCAGCAAGTTGTTCTTCTTTACGAATGCGGTCAATATCGAGAGAGTCGGCGTCAATAAACGCACCTTGTGCGTAGACCGATGTGACGGCGAGTGATAAGGCTATAGGTAAAAACGCGAACAGGGCGCGGTTTTGCATCTCTTTTCTCCTTATATTCGTCGCAACACCCCCAACGCATTGCTACGACGATAACTCCATATTCCCAAGAGACGCCCGATACTCTCGAGTTAGCCGTTTTGGCTTGCTCTCTTATAAAACTATAAAATAAATTTGCAATAGGCCTAAATTATATTACGTTTTTTCAGAATCGCAAGTTCTTTTTCACAAAAAAGCCCATTGACTACGAATCTGCTTTTACAACTTACTACACTACTAAGTCGATCATACTCTAAAAATGTTCGGCGGAAAACTGTTTTTTTTGACTTTTTTTTTGAAATACGTCAAAAAATCAAGCGAGTTAATTGGCTTTTAACATTCAATTTACTCTGTTTTTGTTAAGATCGATTTGAATATAAAACGAACCAGAAACCGAAAAGCCACGCAGATAATTTTCGGTTCATCTGGTAATTGAGTACCTATATTGATGGATGCAATGATTTTGATTACGAAAACGTATCCCGGCGTATCAATAATTGACAAACCAATTCAGGCATGGACGTAACTCTGGGAGCGCCTGTGCATAAGGGCCTGAAAGCCCGCACTGAAGCCAATGTCATTGACTTAAGACTCGGAGCCCAGGCTTTTCGCCCCTCTTTTTAAGGGGGGTGGCGCTGAAAGCGCCGGGGGTATCCCAAAACAGCACAAACAAAGCGATACATTCAAGCAATATCTCAAGGGCTGCCGTCGCTTCGCGACGCCTTGCCCTTGCCACCCCTTAAGTCAATGACATTGGCACTGAAGCGAGCAGAGTTGCACCCATGCCAAACGCAGCGAAATCTCAATTCAATTTATAAAAAAATACCCAGTTTTCGGAAGAACCTTATTTTCGCTGGTGGAAATGAATCGCTGGGTAGACAGGGCGGCGCCCGGCGCCATAATCCTACCATCTATGATTCATATTCTTCCTCCTGAAATTGCCAATCGCATCGCCGCTGGCGAAGTGGTCGAACGCCCCGCGTCGGTGGTGCGCGAATTAATCGACAACGCCATTGATGCGGGCGCCCGGCGCATTGACGTCGAAGTGCGCGACGGCGGCTTGGGGCTGATCCGCGTAACCGACGATGGCGTGGGCATGGCGCCGGAAGACGCGACCCTGTGCGTAAAACGCCACGCCACCAGCAAAATTCAAACGGGAGACGACCTCGACTCGATCACAACCAAGGGCTTTCGCGGCGAAGCATTGGCGGCGATTGCGTCTGTCTCGAAGTTTGAGGTCAAAACCCGTCAGCAAGGCGCTGAATGGGCCACCCGCTTATTGGTCGAAGCCAGCATCGAACGCGAGCCGGAACAAACCGGGGCGCCAGTCGGCACCACCATTTCAGTTAGCGATTTATTTTATAACACGCCCGCGCGCCGCAAATTTTTGAAGAAACCCGCCACCGAGTTAGGGCATGTGCTGGCGGCGATCAATACCCACGCGCTGGCGCATGAGTCGATCCATTTCACGTTCACCAACAATCAAAACCGTTCGCTTGATCTGCCCGCCGTGGCCAACCGCCCCGAACGCATCAAGCAGATTTTCGGCGGTACGATTCTGAGCGAAATGATCCCGGTGGATTTTGAATCGCCGATCCTTTCGATCAGCGGGTTCGTCTCGCGTCCCACCCTGACCCGCAACGGCGCTCAGCATCTGTTCTTCTTCGTCAACGACCGCTACATCAAAGACCGCCTGCTGCATCGCGCCGTGATGAACGGCTATCGCAACCTGCTGCCTACCGGGCGCTACCCGGTGGTGTTTTTACATCTGCAACTCGACCCCGGCGAGATCGACGTCAACGTGCATCCCACTAAACAGGAAATCAAATTCTCGCGTGAGGACGCGGTCTTCTCAGCGGTGTATGGTTCGATCCGCCAATCGTGGGACAAGCGCGACGAAGCCAAGCAGGAAGTGCAACACATCTTTGAGGAACTCGACGACGACGCGCCTACAAGGCCGAAGAAGATCGAGATGCCGCCGAGAGAGTCTTGGTCGCCGCCTGCTTCGACGCAGGCCGCGCCGGCTAGCCCGCCTCAACAGACAACGCCGCCGCCTCGCGTAGAACCGCAAGCGCCGCAGCCAATACAGGCACAAGAGAATGACGCCTCGTCCTCGTCTGAGACAACCGACAACGCGGCGCCGGGTTCGACTGCGCCCGGGCCGACGCCTGAATCGCAAGCCCCCGCCGCGCCAGACCCGATCATGGAACTGAACCGGCGCCCGGTCGGCGACGCATCGCCGCCGTCATCTCGCGACGCCGCGTTTCATGATTTAGGCAAAGCAGAAAAGCGCCTCGACGATGTGTTCGAAGCGGTGTCGTTAGAAGGCGTGGAGCCGCTGCAAGTCATCGGACAACTGCTCAATAGTTATATTCTCGCCGAGTCGAAAGAGGGCTTTTATCTCATCGACCAACACGCTGCGCACGAGCGTTTGATGTTTGAAAAATTTCTGGTGCAGTCGCAAAACGCCAGCATCGCCAAGCAGGCGCTGCTGTTTCCATTGACGATTGACCTCTCCACGCCGGAAGTCGTGTGGATCGAAGACCAGACCGACATGCTCGATCATTTGGGCTTTGAGATTGAACCCTTTGGCCCGCAGACGATTATTTTGCGCACCCTGCCGTCGCACATTAACGCCGAACAGGCGGAAGCGTTTTTGAAAGACCTGCTGGGCGAGATGCAGCGCGAGGGCAGCACTGCTGAACGGCAGGACCGCGCATTGCACACCATGGCGTGCCGCGCGGCGGTGAAGTTCGGCGACCGCCTCACCCCTGACGACATGACGGGAATCATTCGCGGTTTGGAGTCGATCCCGCGCCGCAACGTCTGCCCGCACGGGCGCCCTTCCATTCTCTACGTCGGCGACGGCGACCTGCGAAAATTATTTAAACGCACCGGGTTTGATTGAGGCGGGAGTCCCTTCCGATACCGGTCGCTATATTCACAAGCGCATGTTGAAGCCGTCGGGTTCATAATTCGGATCGGCCTGTGTGGGGACGGGCGCGTTAACCGAGTCGCGCCAGGCGCGCAGATCGTCTAACAACTCGCGGGTTTTGTCTGGCTCGTGTTTCGCTAAGTCGGTGGTTTCGCTGAGGTCGTTTTTCAGGTCATACAACTCAAGCCGGTTCGGGGTTCCCTCGGGTTCAAAAAATTCCAACAACTTCCAGTCGCCTTTGCGGATCACGCTCACAGGCGTGGTGCGCCAGGGGCCGTCGTTACAACTATATTGTTCAAGATAGGCGGGGAAATGCCAAAAGAGCGACCCGCGCTTGAGCGTCCCCGTTTGGGCTAGCAGCGGCGTGATGCTCTGCCCGTCGAGGATTTTACCCTCCGGCGCCGACAGCCCCGCCAGTTCGAGAAACGTCGGATAAAAATCAATTGAAATAATGGGCGTATCACACACGCTGCCCGGTTGCGTCTTGCCCGGCCAGCGCACCATCGCCGGTACGCGAATTCCGCCTTCGTATAGCATCCCTTTCGCGCCGTGCAACGGCTGGTTGGATGTGATGCAGCCGTGCCCGCCGTTGTCGGATGTGAACACCACCACCGTGTCGCCAGACAGGCCGAGTTGGTCGAGCGTCTCGAGAACGCGGCCCACGCTGTCGTCTACGCTTTCGATCATGGCGGCGTAGTCGGCGTTCTCTTGTCCGTGGCGTGGTGGTTTGCGTTCATATTTTTGGGCGATTTCCGGCTTCGCCTGAATCGGCGTATGGACGGCGTAATGAGATAGATACAAGAAAAACGGACGGTCTTTGTTGGTTTCAATAAACGCAACCGCGTCATCAGTCAGGCGGTTGGTGAGATATTCGCCTTCAGGGCCGTCGGACAGGTTCTTGTTTTTATAGGGTGGAAAATAGCCGCCGTTGGGCGAGCCGGAATGGGTCCCGCCGATGTTTTGGTCAAACCCTTGCCCGGTTGGCAGGGTTTCGGGCGTCGCGCCCAGGTGCCATTTGCCGATGCTGACGCTGGCATAACCCGCAGGCTTGAGCGCTTCCATGAAGGTCAGGTTGTCAGTCGCGAGGGTTTGGTTGTTGGTGACAGGGACCAGTTTGCGTTTGTTGTCAGGTTTTCTCGCAGAACTGCCGACGGTGTAGACGCCGTGGCGCGGGGTATATTGCCCTGACAATAGACAGGCGCGGGTGGGGGCGCAATTGGGCGCGTTTGCATAAGCGTTGGTGAATGTCATGCCTTGGCGCGACAAGCGGTCGATGTTGGGGGTCGAATAAAATTCGCTGCCCATGCAGCCCAGGTCTCGCCATCCCATATCATCAATGAAAAAGAAAACGATATTCGGCGGACGCTTAGACGTAGACGAAGAGCGCGCGGCACGATGCGAACATCCCGCCAAAGTTGCGCCCGCCGTCGCTGCTGTACATTGAGAAAGAAAATCACGCCGTTTCATCGAACTAACGCCTCTCTATTATTGTCAGTTTCTAGGATTTTCGTTTGATAATCACCGGTTGCTTCGGTCGCGATCGCTTTCTCGCAATGACGCGGATGCGGTAAAGGGTGATGATCCGTTAAAGTTCCGCCCCCAAAGATTGGGGGCGGTTAGGCGAGGGTTGACTAGCGGCGTAGCTGGCAGCAATTCAAAAAATCAACCAACCCCCCTCTAACTCAATGTCACTGACTTAAGACTTTTAGCCCCCTTTTTTAAGGGGGGACGGCGCTGAAAGCGCCAGGGGGGATTCGGGCGCAACACGTTGCGCCCCTACAGGGCTGATATGCTTATGTTTTGTTGCATCAAGGGCTGCCTGCTTCGCGGCCTTGCCCTTGCCACCCCTTAAATCAATGACATTGCCCTCTAACTCTCCCCGAACTTCGAGGGTGATTTATTCAGGCTTCCATGTTGGCTTTCCAACTTTCGGCGCCGAAGAAATCCATGTTGAAATCAATAATTTTGGCGCCCTCCGCCTGGATGGCTTTACGCACCTGGTGTTCGCGTTCCGGGCGGCAATAGAACAGGATGCAGCCGCCGCCGCCCGCGCCGCAGGCCTTGCCGCCGAGTGCGCCGTTCTCTTGCGCGGCCTCAAAAATTTTCTCCATGGCGCCGTTGGTTACTGACGGGTGCAGGCGCTTCTGGCATGACCCGTTGCGCAACAGCAGCCCGGCGAATTCGTCCATCTGTTCCGACAACAGCGCGTCTTTCATTTCCAGCGCGATTTCTTTCATCTCTTCGATGGCGCCGACGGTGTTGGGGTCGCCGCTTTCAAAGCGCTCTTTGACGCGACCGTGAACGTCGCCCGACAGCCGCGATTGTCCGTCGTAACACAGCACCAGGTTTTTTTCTAATTCCAACGCAGCGGCGCGGGACAATTGCAGCCGGGTGGCGCGCACGTCTTCCCCGCGAAATTCCATGAACGACACCGATCCCATCGCGGCGGCGTAGTGGTCTTGCTTGCCGCCGAGAATACCCAACTCTTCGCGTTCGATGCGGCTGGCTTCTTCGGCGAGTTCATAGTCGAGCATGTGCGATCCGGCGTAGCGGTTGAGCGCCGACAACAAGGCGACGCCCATCGAGGCGGAGGTGCCGAGACCGCTGCCGGGAGGCGCGATGGATTGGGTAATCAACGTGAAATCTTTATCGACGCCCAGTTTGCGGACGGCGGCTTTAACGAGGTCGATGTTGCCGTCGTATTCCAACTCGCGAATATTTTCCGCGTGGACGTATTGGTCGAAGTCGCTGGAATAAAGCGTAACGCCGCTGTGCATTTTTCCGCGCGGTTTGAGAAACGATTGCGTCTTCGGGTCGAAATCAATCTTCTCGCTGATGGTGACGAATGAATAGACATTAATGGCCGCGTTCACGACGTAGCCCGGCGTATCGCGGCAAAAATCGGCAACGTCCGTCCAACCGCCGCCAAAGTCAATGCGCACCGGGGCGCGCGAGCGGATCAGTGGTTCGCTCATAAAATCTTCCCCTTACAATTCGATTTTTGTTCCCAACACGTCAAGAAATTGCTTTAACCAGTTTGGATGCGCCGGCCAGGCGGGCGCGGTGACCAGGTTGCCGTCTACATGGGCGTCGGTCATGGCGAGGTCAATGTAGGTCCCGCCGCCGAGTTTGACCTCAGGCGCAACCGCCGGATAGGCCGAGCAGGATTTTCCATTCAGGGCGCCCGCCGCGGCCAATAACTGCGCGGCGTGACAAATTGCGGCGATGGGTTTGTTCGCCGTCGAAAAATGCTGCACCAACTCAATCACGCGCGGGTTGAGGCGAATGTACTCTGGCGCGCGGCCGCCGGGCAGGCAGAGCGCGTCATAGTCTTCGGGGTTGATGGAAGCGAAATCCGCATTCAAAGCGAAATTGTGCCCGGGTTTTTCGCTATAGGTTTGGTCGCCTTCAAAATCATGAATGGCAGTGCGAACCGTCTCTCCCGCTTTTTTGTCGGGACAAACGGCGTGGACGGTATGCCCCACCATTTGCAACGCCTGAAACGGGACCATGACTTCATAGTCTTCCACAAAATCGCCGACGATCATCAAAATTGTTTTTGCCGTCATTATCGTTTCGTTCTCCAAGGGGTGAGTGGTCAATCAGGCCATTATAGAAGCAAACGCGCGGTTCTCCACATTTGAAACACTGGATTTTCGAGGTTTTTCTGCGACTTCCATTCAATAAGTGTACAGAAATTCAACTCACTGTACGCCATTTTTGATTGAGGAGCGCAGACGATGTGGAACTTGCTGAAACTTTGGAGTTTGTTTAACAACAAGAAGACGTCAATTGGCGCGGTATTGATGTTGGCGGCCATGGTATTGCAACAAGCGACGGATATCTGGGCTGGAACGGTTTCGCCGGAATGGATGTTGAAACTCATTGAGACATTGCAATGGTTGGGAGGATTATTCGGCGGAGTCGGTTTAGGACACAAAACCGTCAAGACGATGAGAGAACGGCGCAAAAAATAACGGCTAAAGAGCTTCGATGATTTCGGTCACGGTGAGGATGTCAGTCACACGGACGCCGAAGTTTTCGCCGATGACGATCATTTCGCCTTTGGCGAATGATTTAGAATTGACCATCAGGTCGCACGGCTCACCGTTGAGTTTGTTGAGTTCCAACACCGAGCCGGAACCCATTTCGAGAATATCTTGAACCGAACTGTGCGTCTTGCCCAACTCGACCCGGATATCTAAATCCAGATTCAGAATGACATCCAGATTGGTGGTCTCCATCGCCGGTTCTTCTTCGTCGAAGGGCATGAAGACCGCTTTTTGGATGTTGACGCTTTTTGATTTATCGAGTTTGGCCGAGGGCCGGGTTTTTGAAGGCGCGTCTTGTCCGCTTTCCGCTCCATACTGCATCTGGTCGAAACTAGAAAAATTTTGAGACGGAGACGGCGTTGGGGCGGGGGCGGCAGGCGCAGGTTCGCTGAAATCATCGGACGAGTCATCGCCCAATCCAGCGTTTAGCAGCATATCAATTTCTTCTTGAGAGAGCAAATCACTCATAGACGGTTCCTCAACCGCTCACTCGTCCAGCGTCCATATTATCGCCATTGTAACACGATTTATTGATTTTTTTTATGGTTTTCTTTGAGAAAACATTATGCCGGGTCGGCGATCATTCGCGGTCGAGTTTTTTGCGCCATTTGTGATACACGCTAAACGCATATTTAAATACCGCTTCGTTGTGTTCGTTCCAATCGAAGTAATGTTCTTTGAGGCCCTCGGCTGAAATCAGCGAACGCCCGAGCGACTCTTCGCCGCCGTGGAACGGGACCAGTTCGTCGGCGATGGCGATGTATTGGATCCCATAACCGATTGGATAGGGATAGGGGCAGTTGGGCGGCTCCGGCCCGGTATGTTGGATGCGGATGACGCCTAACATTTTGACTTTGGAGAACGTAATGCCGATTTGTTGTTGGGCTTCGCGGCGAAAGGTTTCTTCCGGCGCTTCACCGATATCAATGCGCCCGCCGATGATTTCCCAGCCGCGTCCCGGGATGTTCGCCAGCACCAGTTTGTCTTGATAAAAGACAAACCCGCCCGCCACGCAAGTCAGTTCACGCGGAGGCTGATGTTCGGTCGCTTCAAAGTGAATTTCCGCGCCGCTGCCCCAAGACGTGGGGGGAAACTGAGGCGTGTTGGATTTATGAACGGTCGGCCTGCGCCTCGGCGCGGGTTTTTTTGCCGCAACCAGTTTTTTGCTGACAGATTTGGGAGATGAACTTTTTTTGCTTGAGGCTTTTTGGGGTGGAACTGTTTTTTTTATGATTTTTTTTGCCGCCGTTTTTTTTGTTGCTGTTTTGCGATTGGATGGCTTAGACGTTTTTGATTTTGCGATTTTCTTTACGGTAGTTTTTTTCACGACCGCTTTTTTGGCGGTGATTTTTTTCTTGATGGCCGCTTTTGTTTTCGTGAGCTTCGCAGCGGTTTTTTTTACGACCGATTTGGTTGCCGTTTTCGATTTCACGGCCGCTTTTTTTGACGGGGATTTTATGGTTGATTTTTGGGGCGATTTGGTTGCGGTTTTTTTTGTTTTTGCACGTTGATCTTTTGCCGCCGCCTTAGAGGACGTTGTCTGCTTTTTCTTAGACGTGGTAGACTTTGCGGCCGCCATGGTTCTTCCTTACTGTTTGCGCCGCTCGCTCAGGTTGGTTGCGTTTACCCGGGTGTATAACTCACTGTGTAACTGACACGATGTACCCTAGCGATGGAACTGCGCTTTGCCATGCGCTTTATAAATTATATTCGATTTTACTTTGCCAGCGCAATATCCAAGTTAAGGCTTTTGCTTTATTTTTTTACACTCAACCTGCAAGCATGTTCTTGTGGCCTGTTTAACTGGCTGATTTGTAGCGCCTTATAGAGACGGAACCCCAAAGGCCGCCGTTTTGGCGCAGACCGAATTTTCTTCAAGAATACAGAGAATCGAGTGAATTTTCAGAGAAACCCATCTTTATTTATCGCCCATAAATAAAAATTCACCAACCCTCAACGAGCTTTTAAGTGAACTGGGCAGAAAGGGAAGTGTGTAGTATAATCCAAACTAAATTGTTTATTTAATTTGAGATAGAGAATATTGTTCTATGAAACGTATTGGATTGTTTTCCTTCATTTCTGTAGGATTCTGGCTGCCGATTGGGCTGAGCGTGGTGTTTTCGCGTGCAGATGGATGGAGTTTGGGTGAGCTTCCTGTTTATTTATTCTCTGTATCTATTGGACTTGCGTTGATTGTCGGCATCTTGCTCGAGCGATTAGGGGCGCTGATTGTCGCGCGCTATTTGCAACCGCAATTTTCTCAAACACTATATAAGAAATTCCGGTCAAAGCGATTTCTCTCTGTCTTTGCTTTGGCGCCCTTCGTAATCGGCGGTTGCTTCTTTCTTTTTTCTGCGCCCAAAGCGTCTCTCGCGTCACCGAAGTTAATCATCCTCGGGCTGGACGCCGCGACCTGGGAGGTCATCGACCCGCTCATAGACGCCGGCCGGTTGCCAACCATCGCGGGGCTGAAGCGTGACGGCGCATCCGGCAACCTCTATAGCCTTGGTCCCATGCGCTCGCCCGCATTATGGACCAGCATCGCCACCGGACGCCCGCCCGAAGCGCACGGCGTTACAGGCTTCTTTTCAACCCGGGCGGACGTTCGCCAACCGCGCTTGTGGGACATCGCGCAGCGCAACGGCTTTCGCGTAGGGCTGTTTCGCTGGTTGGCGATGTGGCCGATTCTAGATGAATACGCCTTTGTGGTCCCATCATGGATCGCCCGCTCGAACGACGCCTGGCCCAGCGACTATGAATGCCTGCAAAGCGTCTTGTTGCATTCGCCGCCGGATGCGTTCAGCCAATTGAGCGCTTTGCTGGAGTGTGCGCGGCGCGGCGCCGGGTTACGGGCCGTCGATCAAATGATCGGAGTGACGCTGCGCGAGGCGGCGGGGCAAGACGAACTCGCCTCGCTTGCTGACCGCGCTTTGAACGATGTCCGGCTGCAAACAGACCTGTACCTCGCTATGTTAGAGCGCCATCAGCCCGATCTCTCAGCATTTGTATTGTACGGCAGCGACCAATTGGGGCACCGCTTCTGGCAGTATCACCAACCGCAAGCGTTCGCAGGGCATGATCTGAAAGAAGACGCCCGCTTTGCTCATGTTATTGAAGAGTATTATATCGCCGCCGACCGGGCGTTTGGGCGCATCCTCGAACGCTTGCCGCGCGATTGCCGGGCCATTTTGGTTTCCGACCACGGCATGAAAGCCGACGCCGCTTTGCCCGGGCAATATTTTATCCAGGCGGAGAAACTGCTGCGATTGTTGGGTTTCTCTTCCGACGTGACCCATCAGTTCATCGAACGCCGCTGGCTGATTGACGCCAAGCCCGGCGGAGAACAACCGCTGCCTCTACTGGCGGACGCCTTGTCGGAGATTCGCTTCCAAAACGGCGACGCGGTATTTGATGTCGTTCAAGAGGGAGGCGCTCTAACGGTCCGTACGCAATTCTCTTTAACTGCGCACCCCGACTCGCCGCTGCGATTGAACCCGCAGATTGTGATTTACGGCAAGACGCGCCAGACGGACGATTTCTTTTTTGCGCGGTATTTTTCGGGAGCGCATGACCCGAAGGGTGTGTTTTTGATGAAAGGCCCCGGCGTTCAATCCAACGCCTGGGTCGAACGCGCCAGCCTGTTGGATGTTGCGCCCACGGCGCTGTATTGGATGGGGTTGCCGCTTAGCCGCGAGTTGGAAGGCGAGGTGATCGAGGCGGCGTTTGATGAGGAATATTTGCGCGCGAATGCGCCGATTGAGGTCGAGGCCTATGCACCGTTAAGCGACGGCGAGACGATTGTCCCCGACACGCCCGCCGACGTGATGGAACGCCTGCGCAGCCTCGGCTATGTGGAATGAGTACATGATTTTAGTGCTCATCATTTTTTTTAACTCTACGTTTAATATGAGTTTCATGTCATAATCAAATTAGGATGTTTTTTCAATAGAAGTTTGATTTTTTTGGTTCATCCAGTAAGTGACTACCTACCTTGATGGATGGTCATTTCTTTGATTCAGAAACGGGCTCCGGCATTTCACAAATTGACAAACCAATCAAGCATGGGTGCAACTCTGGGAGCGCCTGTGCATAAGGGCTTGAAAGCCTGCACTGAAGCGAGCAGAGTTGCACCCATGCCTGATACAGCGAAAGATCAAGAATTCACGGAAAAGCGTCAAAAAACGCAATTCAATTTGTGATAAAGTACCCAAATACCGGAAGAACCATTTTTTTGTTTTTTTGTGATTGCAAGGTAAAACATTCGGATGAAACTCAAACTAACTCGTGGACGGTTGAGAAAGGCTGCGCAAGAATTTAGCGTAATTGAGTCGAGTCACGATGAACCCAAACTGTATGGCGTTACGGATGGTAAGGCTATTGGAACATACTTAGAGCATAAATTTAATGATTATTTAAGCGCTCGTTTTGATTATTCAGTTGGTAATTCTGCCAAAGGAATTGATTTCCCCAAACTTGGTATTGACATAAAGGTAACAAGTATTAAGCAACCCCAATCCTCGTGTCCATATAAATCGGCGCGTCAAAAGATTTTTGGACTGGGTTATGCGTTATTAATCTTCATTTATGAAAAATCAGACAATGACGAAACTCGAACCGGACGGCTTGATATTCGTCACACAATATTTGTAAGCGCCGAAAATACAGCAGACTTTCAGACTACCACTGGAATTCTTAGAATTCTTGAAAATGATGGAAACAAAGATGATCTGTTGGCTTTCCTTGAAGAAAGGATGCTCCCCGCTGACAGTATTGAGGCAGAACGCATTGTTGACGAGATACTCAACACCCCGCCAGCCGTAGGATATCTTACGATATCGAATGCGTTGCAATGGCGGTTACAATATCGGCGAGTCATCGACATCGCAGGAGACGTTGAAGGCGTTATACGGGTTTTTTGATTGTGGTGAACGTATTGCCATATAAAACAATAGAAAAAACAGAATTTGGTGATTGGCAAACCCCGTTGCCTCTTGCAAAAGAAATATGTGCTTTGATCACTCAAAAAGTTCAACCCCGGTCTGTTTTTGAGCCAAATTGCGGAAAAGGCGCGTTCCTTCATGCTGCAATGGAGTCTTGCACTGAAGCCGTTGAATTTGTTGGTTTGGAAATCAACAAAAAATATGTTGATGAAGTCCGTTCGATAGAATCAGGTATGTTAACGGTAATCCATGACGATTTTTTTTCTTGTTCTTTAGAAAACATCATTCAAAAGTTACCTGAACCGTTGCTTGTGATAGGCAATCCTCCTTGGGTTACCAATTCTGAACTGACGCGAATCCGTAGCGAGAATCTCCCCAACAAAACAAACTTTAATGGTGTGAGTGGAATTGATGCCATTACAGGAAAAAGTAATTTTGATATTTCGGAATGGATGCTGATTCAGGAGGTTGAAGCATTGCAAGGGAAAGATGCTCTCCTCGCAATGCTTTGCAAGACAGCAGTTGCAAGAAAAGTTATTTTATTCATGTTGAAAAAAGCGTTTGATTTTTCAGAGGTGGAAATCCGAAAAATAGACGCGCAAAAATTTTTTCGCGTTGCCGTTGATGCTTGTTTGTTTGTTGTTCGTTTTCTGCCGAAACAGCAGTGTCAGCATTCAGATTGTCGAATTTATTTGTCTCTCAAATCGAACATTCCCTCCGATGTTCTTGGAATGCGCAATGGCCGGCTCGTTACAGATGTTGAGACCGTTGATCGATTTCAAGACGTCCTCGCGCTGAATGCAACAGACTTTACATGGCGTTCAGGGGTTAAGCACGATTGTTCTAAAGTCATGGAATTGTTTGTTCAATCAGATGGGCGACTCAAGAACGGCTTTAAGGATTATGTTGATATAGAGGACGCATTGCTGTATCCGATGTTGAAAAGTTCTGATTTGGCGAATGGTCGAACTCGCGAAATCCACAGACGTATGCTTATTACTCAGCAGAGCGTAGGCAGCGATACAAAAAGTATTCAATATTTGTATCCAAAAATGTGGCATTATCTAAATGAACACGCCGAAAAATTAAATAATCGGAGAAGCAGTATCTATAAAAATCGACCTCCGTTTTCCATTTTTGGCGTAGGAGATTATTCATTTAAACCGTGGAAAGTCGCAATTTCCGGTCTGTATAAAAAATTACAATTCAGCATCATTGGCCCCTATGAAGGAAAGCCTGTTGTCGTTGACGATACTTGTTATTTTTTATCTTGTGAATCAGAAGAAGAGGCGAATGTTATCGGGAGTATTTTTGCATCAAAAGTTGTTCAAGATATTTTGATTGCGCACATTTTTTGGGACTCTAAGCGTCCGATCACTAGAGATATTCTAAGTATTATTGATATTCCTGCTGCTGCACGAAGAATTGGCTGTTTTGAGGCGCTTGTCAAAGTTTGTCGAAGCCTCTCGCATCATAAACAGTCAGACCTTTTTGCAATGCGTTTTTAATTACAGTCCGAATGATGGTGTTTTTCTCTTCGCAGCAGCGCTGCGGAGGCGAGGGCGCAGGGCAAGGCGACGGCGAGGCATAGCCAGATTGCGTTTGCGTATGATCCCGTCAGATCATAAATGCGTCCGCCGATCCACGGGCCTGCGACGCCGGATGCGCCATACACCAAAAATACAATCGGATACAAATCATTGACGCGCCCGCTTCCATATTGGGCGGCGATGTGGGCGGCGTATAACACAAAACAGGCGCCAAATGAAAAGCCGATCAGGGCGATGCAAACCAGGTAGGCGCCGTAGGAAAACATGAGTTGCAGCGCGAGCGAGGATGCGCCCAATAACAACAGCGACAATGGAATCGCCGTCCAACCGATGCGGTCATAAATCGCGCCCCATAACACCCGCCCGCTGATGTTGCCCACCGCGAAGATGCTGATGGCGAATGCCGATTGGGCTGAGGTATAGCCCTCATACAGCCCCAGCGGTTTGAGGTTGGCGATGATTAACAAGCCGCCGAACGTGCCGGCGAACATGCCCAGCGACATGGCGATGAAGGTGGGTGACGCGACCAATTGACGCAGCGGCGCCTGGTTGAGCGATTGGGCTTCGGTTTGCTTTTTTATTTTGGGAAGGCGAAGCGCACAGGCCGCCAGCGCAGTCAACAGCGCCGAAGCGGCGCCGATGGCGAGCAAGACGTTCAGTACCTCCATGCCGCCGTCGATGAGGCGCTGCGCAACGAAGGCGACGATGATCGAGCCGCCGCCGAAGCCCGCCACTGCGACGCCGGTGATGAGGCCTTTATAGGCGGGGTGCCACTGGATGCACACGGTGATCGCGCTGAGGTAGCCCAGGCCGATGCCCGCGCCCACCATGACGCCGGCGCCCAACAGCAATAGCCAGAAATTGCCCGCCGAAAACGAGGCGAGCCAATAGCCGCCGCCGAACAATCCCGCGCAGGCCAACGAACACGCCCGCGGGCTCCACACGGTGAGCAAGCGCCCGCCGCCGACCATCGAGATGGTGAAAGATGTAATGGTCAGCCCGAAGATCAGCCCCAGTTGCGCGGCGGTCAGGTGGTAGCCTTCGATCAAGGGCGGCGTGTAAACGCTCCAGGCGTAAATGCCCCCCAAACATGACTGTATGATGAACGAAGCGATGACGACGTTGATTGACGTGGGGAAAAAAAATCTCATGCAATGCCTTTGTCGGATTAAAAAATGAACCCGGATTGTGCTTCATTCTGTCTATTCATTCAAGATGATGGGGTTGTATTTATGTCTTGAAATTTTAGGGAATTGTTCAACATCGGGAATAAAAATCAGCAGAGGCTGGGATTGGGGTATTGTGACTTCGGTTCTGAAAATTAGAGGAATTGAAACACTTTGATGCCAACCAGCGTAAATCACTAACAAGTGCAAGAGAAAGAGCGGCGGCGTGAAGATCGCTCCGTTACTGAGTGTTGTTTAGACCGTTGAAATCGTTTAGAGTTATGTTTTCAGAGCCAAAGACATCATAATGCATTTTTGGGGAGCCAAACCCATCTCAATCGCCGCTGGATGGCGCATACTCGTTGTCGAAACGCCGCCCGTAAGGAAAAGGGACGAATGAATAACCGAATCCTCACCGCAGCCGCACTTGTAATCGTATTCGCCATTGGAATCCACACTGTGGGCTTCGCCCAGCCCGACAGCGCCACCCAGGCCGTAAGTGGGGCGTTGACGGGGGATGAAGGCGAACAAGGCATGACCCTGTTCAACCTGTTGCAGACTGGCGGGTGGGTGATGGCAGTGTTGGCGGCGCTGTCGATTTTGACGCTGACGCTGGTGATTTATTACTTCACGATCCTAACCGAAGGGCGCTTGTTGCCGGGTGATTTTGTCACGCAATTGCGCAACTTCGCCCGCGACCAGAAACTCGAAGAAATTTCGCGTCTGTGCCGCCGTTCGCGGGGTATGCTCGCAAAAGTCGTATTGGCGGGCGTGAATAGGGCGCCCAACGACCCCACCGCCGTCAGCGCGGCGATGGAAGCGGTCGGCAAGCGTGAGGCGCAGGGGCTGATGCGCAAGGTGCGCTATTTGTCTGACGTCGCCACTGTGGCGCCAATGTTGGGGCTGCTGGGGACAGTGCTCGGGATGATTCAGGCGTTTAATTTCATTGCGTTCGATATCAGCGCGGTGAAGCCGGTCGCGTTGGCTAGCGCGGTCGCGCAGGCGCTGGTAACGACCGCCGCCGGGTTGATTGTGGCGATTCCCAGCATGGGCTTCTACTTCTTTTTCCGCAGCCGCCTGGAAGGCATCATCGGGCGGGTGGAGGAAATCGCGTCCGAAACCGCTGACCAGATCGCCCATCCACCGCAATCCACTGCGCGCAAGACGGTGCGAAAAACCACCACCGCGCGCGCCAAGAAAACCACGGCCTAAAGGGAAAACGCAGGCATGAACCTATTACCGAAAGAAGCCAGCGAAGAGCCGGTCATCCCGATGGCGCCGATGATCGACATCATCTTTTTGCTGCTGATCTTTTTTATCACGACTTCGATTTTCGCCCGGCTCGAAAATGAATTGTCGATTACCGTGCCGACGGCGGAATCATCGGTCCCGCCCAAGCGCGACCTGGGCGAATTGATCGTCAACGTCAAAGACGACGGCTCGATCATCGTTAATCAAAAACAAATTACCATCGACCAACTCGGTTTGCTGGTTTCGCGCATCGCCAAACAGTTTCCCGACCAGTCAGTCATCATTCGCGGCGACCGGGGAACCCGGTTTGAAGACGCGGTATCAATCTTAGACGTGTGCGCGAAATCCGGCGTATGGAACGTATCGTTTGCGGCGCTGCCGCCCGAAGAAGGTGAAGCCGTCGGCGGCTGAACATTCGCCCCGGTTGCTGGATCGACGTTATGAAATCAACTCCAAGGCATATTCATCGAATGGCTCTTCATTGCTGCGCGGCGCTGTTGGCGGCGCTGGCGATGTGTGCGGTTGCCTCTGCGCAAAACGCCGCAGGCGAGGCGGTACTGTCGGCGTCGCAACAAGCGCGGATCGAGCAGCAAGACCTCGATTTCGCCGACGGCTTATATCAACGCGGTATGTTCGAGAGCGCGGCGCGTCATTATGAGGAGTTCATCGACAAGCACTCACAATCGAGCAACCGTGAACTGGCTATGTTTCGCCAGGCCGAGTCGCTCTATCAACATGCGACCAAAATTCTCGACGGCGACCCGCTCAACGGCAACCTGTTTTATATTGACGCCCGCAGCATCTTGCAGGCGCTGATTGAAGAGTTCCCAAACGGCGCCAAACGCTTCGACGCCCGCATGAGGCTGGGCGAGATCGGCTACAAGATCGGCGACGCCGAAGGCGGCCTGCCGCACTTGGAATACGTCGTTAAAGAAGCGAAGGAACCGACGGTGATCGAGTCGGCGCTGTTTTATGCGGCGCGTTGCTATGACCGCCTGGGGCAAAATCCCAAAGCGGAAACCAATTACAAACGCATTCGCGAGCAATACCGCAAAGGCGCATTTGGAGCGTTCGCTTCGTTTCTGCTGGGTGAATTGCTGTCAAAACAAGACCGCTTAGACGAAGCCGTCCCCGTACTCAATCACCTCTGGCAAAATCAAAACGACTATCAAATTCCCGAAGGCTCCGGCCTCATTGGCGACGCGCAATTGCTCGCGGCGCAATTGCTGTACAAACAAGACCGCTATACCGAAGCCGCAAACGCCTACCGCGCCTTCGCTGAATCCAGCCCGGACGGCTCCCAAAAAGCGCGGGCGCAATACGGCGCCGCCTGGGCCGAATATCAACAACAAAACTACCCCGCCGCGCTGACCATCGCCGCGCAATTGAAGCGCCAGTTTCTGCCCGCCGATATGGTGCCCGGCATCTTGTTTTTGCAGGGCGCCTGTTCGTATCAGAAAAAAACCTACCAGGACGCCATCAGCTATTTTCGCGAGACGATTGCCAACCCCGACGCGGGCGAATACCGCGACCGCGCCTGGTATCAACTGGCGTGGTCGTATTATCTGGCGGGCGATTATTCGCAGACGGAAGTCGAGTGCCGCAACCTACTGCGCATTGGCTCCACGCCGGATGTCGCCGCCAAGTTGCATTTTCTTTTAGGACAGGCGTACGCGCAGCAAGAAAAATACGAAACCGCCGCCGAGGAATTGATGAAGGTCGAGTTGCTCGACCCGGCCAGCGACTTCTGCGAAGACGCGCTCTATCTGTTGGCGGACTTGCTCTACCGCGCAGAGCAATACAGCCGCGCCAGCCATGAGTTTGCGCGGTATTACAAGAAATACCCGGATTCAGAACGCACCCGGCAGTCTTTGGTTTGGGCGACCAACGCCGCCTTCGCCGCCAAAGATTATGCGAACGCGATTGATCTCGCCGAGCAATTAATGCGCACCTATCCTGATATCCCGTCGCTGCACGATTTGCTCTATCGCAAAGCGCTGGCGCAATACCATCTCAAACAATTAGACGACGCGCTCGATACGCTGCTCATGCTGTCGCAATCCGACCGCAGCGAAGAACGTAAGCCCGAAGCGCTCTACTGGCAGGCGTACATCTATGAGATGAAACAAAACCTGACGCGGGCGTCCAGCGTCTACGGCGAGTTGTTGGAGCGCTACCCGCAATTCGGCAATAACGACGAGGTGCGGTTGCGCAAGGCGTTCTGCGACTATCAGGACGAAAAATTCGACGAAGCCTACGACGGCTTTCGCTTGTTGCTCGATAGTCCCAAACAGAAAGACGTCCCCGTCGAGATCGGCTTCTGGATGATCGTTTACGCCGACGAAGCCGAACGCCATGAAGACGCGCTGCAAGTGGCGGAGGCGCTGTTGAAAATCCACCAGAAAGATGACGTGCAAGAACGCGCCCGAATCGCCCAAGGCAATCAACTGATCGCCCTGCAAAAATGGGCGCAAGCGAAACTAAGCGCCGAAGCATTCTTGAAGACATTTCCCGATAGTTTATTCAAGCCGGAAATTCACTGGGTGCTGGCCAAGGCGCTTGAAGGCCTCGGCGAGAGCGATAAGGCCGCCCAATATTTTGAAGAAAGCCTGTTGCAGTTGCAGGCGATGGCCAATCCCGACCCCGATTTTGAAGCCAAGATTTACGTCGATATGGGCCGAGTGTTGGACTCGCAAAACAAACGCAAAGAAGCGCTGGACGCTTTTCTGCGCGTCGCCATCTTGTTTGACCATCCCCGCCTGACGCCGGAAGCGATGTACCGCGCCATTCGCTGCCACCTCGCTGACGAACAGACCAGTGAAGCCGCGACGTTGATGGATGAACTGGTCGAAAAATATCCTGACTCGCAATGGGGCCGCCGCGCGCGCGAAGAATTTCAATCGCTGGCGCAACCGGCGCCCTAAAACGGAAGACTGATGTCTCAAGCCGCTTATTCGCCCACATGGAACGCCGCCGCATCGCGACGCTCAACCGCTGACCGTTTTTTGGTTGTTGCGTTGGTTGCATCGTTGGCGCTGCATGGCGGGTTTGTATTGTGGTCGTATTTCAAAATCGTCAATGTCGCCCAACAGGCGCAAGACGACCTCGAAACCTTGTTCAAAGTGAACCTCGACCAGCTGACGTCGAGTAACTTCGTTTCGCGGCCCAACCAACGTCAATTGATCGAAGAACGCGAGCGCGTATTAGAGCAAGAAGTGATTGAACGGGCCGAAGCGCGGCAACGGGCCGTTGAAGGCGCCATCTCACAGATGGGGGTTCCATTTGACGGCGACGTGCCCTCCAGCCAGGGATCATCGTCTGATTTATTTATTGACGACCGCTCGGCGCAAAACCTGGTCACCTCCGAGCTGGGCAAAGCCTCGGTAATGGATTTTGAAGATGACGCAGGCGTTAACTCGATCATGGACAACGTCGCGCCCATCCCGAAGATGGCGCTGTTGGGACGCGGCACCGGTTCAGGACGCAGCCTGCTGGCGAACCTGCCGCCGCCCGTGTTGGACGACCAGCCTGCCGTGCAGCGCTCGATGGAAAACGACATCCTGGCGCAAACCGCGCCGCCCGTCCCCGATGTGGAAGCCGAAGACCCGCCCATCATCCTGCCGCCGGTGACGGAACTGCTGCCATCGCCTGATCTCATAAAACCCAGCGACTTCAAGTCAACGCTGCCGTCTGAAGAAGCCGCCAAACAGGCGATCGAAGAACGCTTTGTGAAATTAGACGACCTGCTCGACGTGGAGTTGAAAACCTATCATCACATCGGCGGCGACGGGTATTTCATGCTGCGGTTGCGTCCCAAAGGCGCCGACGACCGCTTGCGCGTCTTGCCCAAAGACGTGGTGTTTGTGCTCGACGCCTCACGCAGTATGGGCAGCCGCCGCTTGCGTACGATCAAGGGTGAAGTGAACGACATGCTGGGGCGGATGCGCGAGGGCGACCGCTTTAACGTGGTCGGTTTCAAAGGCCGGGTCGATTTGTTTACCGAAACCCTGGCGCCGGTCAGCCCCGATTCGATTCAGCAAGCAAAAGAGTTTCTCATTGATCTCGACTCGTCAGGCCACACCGATATTTATCGCTCGATGGAGCCGCTGGTCAAACTCGGCGTCGAGCGCGCCCGCCCGTTGATTCTATTATTGTTCAGCGACGGCCGCCCGTCGGTGGGCGTGGTCAATAGCCGCAAGATCATCAACAACCTGACTCAATATCGCGGGCCGAGTACGTCGATATTTTGCGTAGGCAGCGGGATGCAGATCAACCGCTACCTGCTCGACATGCTAGCGTTTCGCAACCGCGGCCTGGTCGCGTTTGAACCCGAGCGCGAGGGCCTGCCGCAAGTCATTCAATCGGTTTATGGATATGTGGAAGACCCTGTCTTGTTGCGGGTCGAGGCGGACTTTGGCTTCCTCGATAAAAGCGAAGTGTTCCCCAAACGGCTGCCGGACTTATTTCTCAAAGGCGAGTTGCGAATCTGGGGGCGCTTGCAGCAGCAGGATTACATCACCGTTCGCATCACCGGCGAAGCGTTTGACGAACAGAAAGAAACCATCCTGCGCCTGCCGGTGCCAGAGATCGACAACGCCACCTTTGAAGTCGCCCGCCAATGGGCGCTGCATAAAATTTATGACCTGATCGGGCGCATGGTCGAAGAAGGCGAAACGCCGCAAATTTTGCAAGAAATCCAGTCCATCAGCGACACCTACAACGTCGTCACTCCCTACTCAGAACAAATCGACTAGCGCTTTTTTACGACTTGTTACAAAACATTTTTCTAAATTTTCGATTTACTTGTACGATTATTTGTGAGACAATCAATCGGATGACTCATTTTTTAGATTGCTTTACACAATTGGGAGGTCGAATCAAATGCGTAAATCGGGTTTTACATTGATTGAATTACTCATTGTCGTCGCCATTATTGGAATTTTGGCTGCGATTGCCGTCCCCAACTTTTTAAACGCCCAAATCCGCGCCAAGGTCGCCCGGTCTCAGGCCGATATGCGGTCAACGCTGACCGCCGTTGAACAGATGCGCCTCGAGCGCGGCTTGATGCTCGTTGACTTCTGGGACGACGACACCGACTGGGGCAAAAAGCGAATGGCTGAAGATTTTGGCGGCGTGGGCGACGTGGGAGAAGCAAATCGCCGTCAGGTTCATGTGTTGGCGCCGCTCACCAGTCCGATTTCGTATATGAGTTCCGTCCCGCAAGATCCATTCGCGCCCAACTCTCTTGAAAGCGCATCCGGCGGACACTCTGAACGCTTTGGAATCTCAGGCAATGATGTGTATTACTACGCTGATTTTGATATGCAATCTGATAGCGGCGGCTACGGCGGAACTCAATATAACCCGCCCTTCAAAAAAGGCGATTACATTTTGATGGCGTTTGGGCCGGCGTCGGCGGAGGTGTATGCGACAAACGGCATCCGCTTCGGCATCCCTTATGACGTGTCGAACGGCACTCATAGCATTGGCGATATTATGATGAAATCCGGCGGCGGGACAGTGCGTTCTGACGGTCGCTAAACGCGAGACAAGTGAATGAAAACTCAAAGCGGGCGTACAATGCGTCCGCTTTTTTATTTAGAGCGTTTGTCATAAATATGTGCGTAAAGCGCGCCCGTAGCCTGCCTGCCGCAGGCAGGGGATCAGCGATAGATACCGTTACGTAAACTCAACCCGCACAGTATTCGGGCATATTGAAAATTGACGAACCAATCAGGCATGGGTGCAACTCTGGGAGCGCCTGTGCATAAGGGCCTGAAAGCCCGCACTGAAGCGAGCAGAGTTGTACCCATGCCTATGAAATGGCTTCAAGGAATCTTCTCACTTTGTGAAAAAGTATCCAAATAACGGAAGAACTATAAAAAAAACTCCTCCCTCAAAAATGGCTTGAGAGAGGAGCCTTAAAAGTTGAATAAATCGTTGCACGAATACGGCTACGGTGCGTCTTTATGAGACTTCGCTCAGTGGAATCCCTAAGGCGTTTGCGACCCCTTCACCATAGGCGGGGTCTGCTTTCAGGCAGTTTCCAATATGGCGAACCTTAATCTCTTTCGGAGCATCACCCATTGCGCGCGCCGTATTCTCGAATAGCGCTTTTTGCTGCTCCGGTTTAAACATACGGAACAATGCGCCAGGTTGCGAGAAGTAATCGTCGTCATCTTCACGATGGCTCCAATGGTCCGCCGCGCCTTCGAGGTTGAGAGGCGGTTCCTTTGATTCTGGTTGTTCCTGCCACTCACCATAACTGTTCGGCTCATAGCCCAACGTGCCGCCGTAGTTATCGTCTACGCGCATGGAGCCGTCGCGGTGGTAACTATGAAATGGACAACGCGCCTTATTAACCGGAATCAATTGATGATTGACTCCAAGGCGGTAGCGTTGCGCGTCTCCATAAGAAAATAATCTTCCTTGAAGCATTTTATCGGGAGAAAACCCGATCCCGGGAACGATGTTGGCGGGATTGAAAGCCGATTGTTCAACCTCAGCGAAATAATTTTCCGGGTTTTTATTTAATTCCAACACGCCAACGTCAATCAGGGGGAAGTCTTTATGCGACCATACTTTGGTCAGGTCAAATGGATTAAATGGGCATTTCGCCGCATCGCTCTCTGACATGATCTGAATCTTCATGTTCCATTTTGGATACTCGCCTTTTTCGATGTTGTCAAACAAGTCGCGTTGGTGGCTTTCTCGGCATTGACCAATCAAGGTTTGGGCTTCGGCGTCAGTGAGGGTTTGAATTCCTTGCTGGGTTTTCAAATGAAACTTCACCCAATTGCGCTCCCCGTTGGCGTTAATCATACTAAATGTATGGCTCCCATAGCCGTTCATGTGGCGGTATGAGGAGGGAATGCCCCGTTCGCTCATGGTGATGGTTACCTGATGCAACGCTTCGGGCAGCGATGTCCAAAAGTCCCAATTGTTGCGGGCGCTTCTTAAATTGGTTTTTGGGTCGCGCTTCACGGCGTGATTCAAATCAGGAAATTTAAGCGGATCGCGTAGAAAAAAGACCGGCGTGTTGTTTCCAACCAGGTCCCAGTTTCCTTCTTCGGTATAAAATTTAATGGCGAATCCGCGAATATCACGCTCTGCGTCAGCGGCGCCGCGTTCGCCTGCGACGGTTGAAAAGCGTACGAATAAATCGGTTTTTTTTCCGATCTCAGAAAATATGTTTGCTTTTGTGTACTTGCTTATGTCATGCGTTACCGTAAACGCGCCATACGCGCCAGACCCTTTCGCATGCATCCGCCGTTCTGGAATCACTTCCCGGTCAAAATGGGCGAGTTTTTCCAGAAACCATACATCCTGCAAAAGCATCGGCCCACGCGGCCCTGCGGTCATTGCGTTCTGATTGTCAGGAACAGGCGCTCCCGCCATCGTTGTGAGTTTTTTCTTGTCGTTCATTTCTTTTTTCCAATCTACCTATCGTTGTCGGACTCATTTGTGATGCAACAGTATTTTACAGTTTGCTCTCATAAAACGAGTGGATGCGTAACCCGGTATTCCGTGGTCGCAATACGCGCTTAATAAGAATTGTTCTTAATTAGGAAAAATAACACACTTGGGTGGGAATGTAAAGTAGAAAGTTTAAAAAAGGTTGATCCCGTCAGTGAGTACTTACATTGATGGATGGCCAGAATTTTGTTTAAGAAAACGTATTCGGGCATATTGAAAATTGACGAACCAATCAGGCATGGGTGCAACTCTGGGAGCGCCTGTGCAAAAGGGCCTGAAAGCCCGCACTGAAGCAAGCAGAGTTGTACCCATGCCTATGAAATGGCTTCAAGGAATCTTCTCACTTTGTGAAAAAGTATCCAAATACCGGAAGAACCATAAAAAAAGGCTCCTCTCTCATAAATGGCTTGAGAGAGGAGCCTTGAAAGTTGAATAAATCGTTGCACGGTTCCCACTGTTTATCGGCCTAGCCGGTCGAAGTTTGGCAGCGACTTACTATAATAAGAATGATCGAAGAAAAAGTGAGTTGTTCATTGATGAAAACCGTATTTCTATTTTTCGTTTTGATCGCGCCGGGTTTGCTCTACGCGAATTCGCCCGACGCCGTGGTTCCCTTGTTTCCCGTGAATTCGGAGAACGGCGAGTTGCTGTATGAGTCGCCGGAACTCACTTCCACTGTTGCACCAGATGAGGGCGGTTTTTATCCAGAATTGATCCAATTCAACAATTGGACGGTTACGTCCACCCGCGAAATTGAAAATTCAACCGATTTGACGTCTCGCATCCAGTGCGTCATCGAATATACGGGCGAGGTTTCATTGAGCGCGGCGCAGTTGCACGCTTGTAAGCCGGTTGTGTTGTTCTTGCCGACGAGTGGAATCACCTACAAACCCAAAGCGCCCAGCCCGTCCTGGGGGCGGGCGGCCCCGAAACGGCGCGAGGGCAGCGAAGGGCCGCAAAACCTGGTCCTCTTGATGATTGATACCTTGCGGGACGATTGCACCCCGCCTTATGGGCACCCCTTCGTGATTGCGCCCCATCTCGACCTGTTGGCGTCAATGGGAACCACATTTACGAACGCGTACGCGGCTTCGTCGTCAACGCGGCCCAGCATTGGGACCTTTTTCAGCGGCTTGCACCCCATCGCGCACGGCGCAGAACGCCATGCGCTGACTGGCGCCCGGTTGCGCCCGGGGTTCCCGGTGATCGCGGAATATATGTCGAGCATGGGCTTTGAAACCGCAGGCGCCGTCAGTAACGCGCAGATAACGTCTGCGTATGGCTTCGAGCGCGGGTTCCAACGCTATCACTGCCCCATTCGCGACCATGAAGTGACCGAAATGGGCATGAAGGAATTGCAGCGCCTCAGCGAGCCGTTTTTTCTCTATCTCCATTACATCGCGCCCCATCAGCCGTATGAACCTGCCGGGCTCTACAACGGCTTGTACGAAGGCCGGACGCCATACCCCGAAATGGACGCCTATTTGGCGGAAGTGACCCAGGATGACCGCCGCGTCGGGCGTATTCTGTCTGAATTGGCGCGGCAAGGCCTGCTCGACCGCACCCTCATCTGGACGCTGTCTGACCACGGCGAAGAATTTTGGGAACACGGTTGGAACGGACACGGCGCCAATCTCTACGAAGAATCAGTGCGTACCGTTTCGATTGTGAACAGCCCGCCATACACGCCGCCCGGTCAGACAATCGAAACGCCGGTCATGCACGCTGATGTGTTGCCTACGCTGCAAGATTTTTATCAACAGTCGGCTGGGTTTCTTTCCGCCGGGTTGAGCCTGAAGCCGTTTTTACAATCGCAGAAAACAGCCGTCCTCGCCGATTTTATTCAGCGGCCTGTCTTTTTACATCATGGCGGTGGAACAAAAGCCGATGCGCATCCGTCTGATAAGCAAGCGATTTTACACGACGGCGAAAAGTGGGTCTGGTGGACGCAAACCAACGCCTGGGAGCACTATCAGCTCGATCAAGACCCCCAAGAGGCGAATGACTTAGCCAAATCGGCTTCGGGTGCGATATCATCTATGCAAGAAAGCCTGATGCGCGTCAACAACATCCAACATCAGTTGGCTGAACGATTTTCGACGCCAGGCGGAGACGGGCAGGGAATCAACCTGAGTCGCCAGGAGATGGAAAATCTACGCGATTTAGGTTACGTCAAATAAGAGAACGTATTTCGTCGATGCGAACCCTTTACCAAAAGGCGTTCCACGGTGACAATAGTTGCTCACAAACCACCATCGGAGGATGTTATGTTCAAAGGTATTGGCAAACGATCAATGATTTTATTTTCCGCTGCAATGGCGTTCAGTTTTGCGCTGACGGCAACTGCGGCGGATGACGGCTTTGTCTCAATTTTTAATGGCAAAGACCTGACGGGCTGGACCGTGCAAGGACTCGAAAAAGCCGTTCCAAAAGTGAAAGACGGCGCCATGGTTGTCGGCGGCTGGGATTATTGGGCCGTGATTTCTGAAAAAGAATACGGCGACTTCATTTTGAAGTTTGACTGTATGTTCGACAAAAAAGGCAACAGCGGCATTTGCGTTCACGTCCCCAAAAAAGACGTATTCAAAAAGCAATCGTTTGAAATCCAATTGGATGCAGACGCGGGCGAAGTGGGCAAAAAATGCACCGGTTCACTTTTTACCAGCAAAGGTGAATTCAAAACCGCCGAAAAGAACCCGACCAAAGCGCTTGGCGAATGGAACAGCGTTGAGATCAAATATCAAGGCAAAAAACTTTCGCTGACCATCAACGGCGAAGCGGTTCATACCGATCTCGACATGACTCAGTTCGACAACCTGAAACTGAACGACAAAGGCCACATCGCGATTCAACGCAACGACTACAAAAAGGCCGTTTCGTATAAGAACATCATGATTAAAGAGCTGTAATCGGCTGGTGGGGTAAGTATAAAGAACCCACACTACATGCAACATTGAGATATAATCGAATCGGCTGACGGGGAAACCTGCCAGCCGATTTTTTATTGTTGATCCATAAAAGGTTTCAATTGATCTCAACGAAAAGCAAGAAATGGGGAGAGCGAGGCTCCCGCCGAGCCGCGCAGTATCTGACGGGGAAACCTGCCAGCCGATTTTTTATTGTTGATCCATAAAAGGTTTCAATTGATCTCAACGAAAAGTAAGAAATGGGGAGGGCGAGGCTCCCGCCGAGCCGCGCAGTATCAATGCGTTTTTATTTTATCGCGGCCCACCAGCAGCCATCCTGCGGCAGCCTGCTAACCGTAGGCTAGGCAGGCTGATACATCATATTTTCTCTTTCATCTCGCTGATCTGCAATTCAAGTTCGAGCAATTTCTCTCGCAGTTTAAGTTCAGTGCGTTCGATCATGCGTTGAATCATAAACAGCGCCCCCATGATGAGAAACACGGTCGCGTACGCGATCATGCGCCCGCCGGCTGCGGGCTCCATTTGCATTCCCAACATCAAACTGACAACGGTGGAAAACACCACCATGCCCCAGATAGACCCGATCATGATATCGGGGTCGCGCTTGAGATTCATTGACCCGCGCCGCGCCATACGGAAGCAGATCACCGCCCAAACGGCGGAACCAGCGGCGCCGACCAGAAACAACAAGCGCGCCAATAGCGGGAGTTCATCCGGGGCAATAAAGAAGATAACAACAAAGTGGATACAAATGACGGCCCCGACGACGGACACGACATAATGCCAGATGCGGTTCTTGTTGCTCAGCGGTTGTTCAGTCATGGTTTTGAGTTCCTTTTCGTAGCGTTCTTTGAGTGACGGGGTGACGGTTTCCGCTGCCAGGAGCCGTTCGCGAAGATTGGAATCATTCATGGGTCTGGCCCCTTTCGTTGAGCAGCTTTCGTAGTTCTCGTTTGGCGTAGTGAAGGCGTGATTTCACCGTGCCGGTCGGCGCTCCGACAATGACGGCGATTTCTTCCAGCGAAAAATTTTCTAATACATGCAACGTAATCACTTCGCGGTGCGGCAACGTCAACTGCTGTAAGGCGTGATGAAGATCAATGGCGTCATCGGCGGAAAAGCCTGAATCATTTTCGAGCGCCGCGTCGACTTCGGCCTCGTTTTCATCATCAAGCGGTACATAGCGCTTTTGTTTTCGCCAGTGGCTGACAGCGGCGTTGCGGGCAATTTGGTAGAGCCAGGCGGGCAACGCTTTCGGATCGCGCAACTGGCCAGCGCCGCCCAGCGCTTTCATCCAGACGTCCTGCAGAACGTCCCAACAGTCGGCTTCGCTATCCAACAAGCGCCGCAGGTAATAGAACAGCGGTTGTTCCCACTGACTGACCATACGTCGCGCGGCGTTGGGCGCCCCGTTTCGTAGATGCAGCCAAAGCAGTTCGTTTTCGATATCGCGCCGGGTGCGTGTCATTTTGGTCTCCGCCTTCATTTGACAAGACGCAGGAGAAGAAGAAAAGGTTCAAATGAAAAAATGCTGTTTTTCTGCCCCCTTTTATAAGGGGGGGTGGCGCTGAAAGCGCCGGGGGGATTTGCCGTTTGAAAATGACTCAATCAATACAAAAGGCGGCGAGGCCGCCCTCCCTCATCCCAACCTTCTCCCAGAGGGAGAAGGGGCAGGTTGCAGGCTTCGTTGAATACCAGCGGTAAATACGAATTCGTACAGCCTAGAGAATTGATAAGCAGTGTATCAGTGCGTCCGCAGGGCTCAGCGGTAAATACGAATTCGTACAACCTGGAAAGTTGACGAGCAGAGTATCAGCGCGCCGGAACGGCTCAGCGATAGATAAGAATTCGTACAGCCTAGAGAATTGATAAGCAGAGTGTCAGCGCGCCGGAACGGCTCAGCGATAGATTCAGAAAAGGTATGAATAAGAAAACGTCGCTAAATATCAAATCAATAGTGTTCGTGGCGGCGTTGAGAGGTGATTTCGTTGGTGAATTCATTGGCGATGTTCACCGCCGACGCGGAAACTTTCAGCTGGCTCACTTCAACTATTTCTTCGTATTGTTTGTAGTAGTCGAGTAAAAACGAGTCGCCGCCTTTGTTGTTGAAATCATAAATATGCTCAAAGAAAACCCGCTTGATTCCCGCGCTGAGCAGCACCTTAAAGCAATTCACGCAGGGCGACATGGTGCAGTAAATGGTGCTGCCTTCGATGGAGATGCCCGCGCGGGCGGCGTGTGCGATGGCGTTCATTTCGGCGTGGACGGCGCGGGAGAGTTCGCGGGGTTCGATGCCCTCGACGTGATTTTCGGGTTGGCGCCAGTAGCACTGTTTTTTGTCGATGCAGTGCCATGTGCCGGGAGGCGCTCCGTTGTAACCGGTCGCGAGCATACGCTTGTCGCGGGCGATGACCGCGCCTACTGGACGCGAAAAACAGGTCGAGCGCGTCGCCGCCAACTTCGCCAGCAGCATGAAGTATTCGTCCCACGAGGGGCGGTTTTCGCTCAATGCGGCAGAGAGTTCCGAGCCTTCGTGCGGCTGGTGAATTGGCAAATCATTCATAGTAAATCCTTTGATGAAACCCAATATATTGTGCTTGGTGCGATAATAGCAACAAAATATGCTGGTTTCAAGTCGAAGTTCAGCGCTTTTGAGGGAGTGGATGGATTCTATTTTCGAATGAGAGGTAAATTAATATTAAATAAAAAATTAATTCGATTATATGAATGACTGTGCTAGGATTGTCGGAATGATGATTCAATCACTTTTTGGGGAGGTCAGTTTTATGAAAAAATGGATTCAAAGAAGTGCGGTATTGTTGTGTGCGCCTGTTTTTGTCTGTGCAGCATTCGCCCAAGACACATCGGTGAACGTGAACGAGTTTCAGATTCCTGAACTCGCGACGGTTCCAGTGATCGACGGCGATCTGTCGGATGCCGCGTGGGACAACGTCCCAGTCATTCCGATGGATCAAAACGGCGACAATGATGCGGCGGAAGCGGGAACGGGCGATTTGGACATCACTCTCAAAGTAGCTTGGGATGATGAAACCAACGCGCTGTATTTTCACATCAACGTCATTGATGATGCGTTGGTTTCAACACGAGGCCGCGGCTCATCGGCTGGCGACGGCGGTTGGGCGAATGAGCGCTTGGAAATCATTCTCGACGGCTTGAATACTGGCGATGCGGCTTCTGCAAACACAACGCCGTTCCACCATCAGTATGTATTCGATATGCCAAACACCTGGGACCCCTGGGCCTCAGACAACGACATCGAAAACGGCGTGTTCTTCGACCAGGAAATCGGGTTGTTCAACACGGCGGACGGCGGAATTCCTGTTTCGTCAAGTTTCGTCAGCATTCCAATATTTGAGCGCATTGAAGGCGCTCTGGATGTGACCAATGCCCACGCGCCATGGAATGTGAATGATTCATACCTGGAGTCTGCTGCGATGATTCGCGTTACAGACCCAGGCGCCTCTGAGTGGATTGAAGCCCCGGTTGAATATAACTACGAAATCAAAGTGGTTGTCTTTGATGAGTTGTGGCCGGCCGCTGATCTCGATTATGAAATTGATAATCCAGATAACGTCGCCGCAGGTTGGGAAAGTTTCTTCGCAGATGAGTTTCACATTGTGAAAGACCTCGAAGTTAATTCTGTAGTCGGGTTCTCTTCGCAAATGAATGACGCTGATATTTGGTCGGACGCTCCGACCCGTGAACACCAGACCAATACAACAGGAGTCGCTGGCAACTGGAACAGCAGCGAAAGCCTGTCTGCATTGGTATTGGTTGGCGGCTCGTCCGTTCCTGACTGGGCGTTGCAATAAACTGAACTGTCGCAAAACCTCGTATGAACAATGAAGCCCCGGGCGAGAGCGTCCGGGGCTTTTTCTTTTTTGGGATTTGGAAATTGATTAGCGAGCGGTGATTTCCAGGTTTAACTGGTAACCAAGTGTATCCAAAATTGCTTCGCAATCGGCGACAGTAAGACCGAATTGGCGCACGTCAATCGCGCCGATTCGCGCAACCGCGTCTCGAATCGCATCATGTTTGTCCTGATGAAATTCGGCGTTGCGCATCGCCGTTTCCGCCCAATCAACGACTTTCGCCTCTGTAATCTCATGTCTGAGAAAGGCGGACATTTTCGCCGCGACGTCGTCTTTGGTAATCATCTTACTTATCCTCAGTTTGATGGCCTAAATCAACAGGGTATTTCCTGTGGATTACTCAACCCTCACCCCAGCCCTCTCCCAGTGGGAGAGGGGGGAGGGCGGAGTGAATTATCTTTACACGTCGCAGACGCCGACGGCGTGTTGCAGGGCTTTGACGGCGCCGTCTTTGTCCTTCGCGCGCGGGACAAACTCATGAGCGACGTATCCGTCGTATCCCGTATCGACAATCGCTTTCATGACGGCGGGCCAGTAGACTTCCTGGGTCTCGTCGAGATCGTTGCGGCCCGGGTTGCCGCCCGTGTGGTAGTGACCAAACGCATGGTTATGGTCGCGGATGTTGCGCATCAGGTCGCCTTCCATGATCTGCATGTGATAGAGGTCGTTGAGTAATTTAAAATTGGGATGATTGACCATCTTTACCAGGGTCACGCCCCAGTCGGTGTGGTCGCACATATAGTCTTTGTGATCGACCTTGCTGTTAAGCAACTCCATACAAATGATGACGCCTTCGTTGGCGGCGATCTTGCAGGCTTTCTCTAAAATGTCCGCGCAGTTGCGCATACCGTCATAGTCGTTCATGCCGTGGCGCTCACCCGAAAAAGTGATGAGGTTGCGCGCTTTGTATTTGGCGGCGAGGGGGATGTTTGTTTCAAACGTCTTCATCTGTTCGGCGTGCAATTTAGGGTTGTTCAGCCCATCGCGAATCGAGCCGGAGCCGGGAGAATACATCGTCGGAACCAGACCGAAATCTTTCATCACCTTGGCGTCATTTTCACCGACCAGGTCAATGCCGTGCAGGCCCATATCGGCGCAGATTTTGCAAAACTCTTTGAGGTCGGGCACGGTGTTGCCAAAACACCAGCGGGATACGGATTGTTTGATATTTCCTTTCATGGCTTCCCCTTCTTTGGCGGACGCGCCCAGCGTACTGACCACTGCGGCTCCAGCGGCGATTGCGGTTACGGCGTCGCGCCGGTTAATTGCTTGTGACATGAGATATTCCTCCTAATGATTGTGTGAAAAATCGGCAAAAGTTTTATCCATACTACAGGAGAAATTCCGGCTCGGATAGAAGAATTGCGCGAAGATTTTTTGTGAAATCTTGGTTAATTCTCGTTCGGCGCCTTTACAAAAATCTATACTTGGGGCAAATATCATAATGTTATGAAAATCATAGATCGACAGAGTCCACGTAAATTATATCTTCAGTTGGTTGACGTTTTGTTATCCGGGATGGAAAGCGGAGAACTCAGCGTTGGTTCGCAGCTACCGACTGAAGACCAACTTTGTACTCAACAAGGCGTGAGCAAAGCCGTGGTGCGTTCGGCGATGCAAGAACTGGCCCGTAAAGGCTACGTTCGTAAGATTCCCGGCAAGGGGACTTTCGTCGAAACGCCGCCCAGCCAAAAAGGCGTCTGGCTTTCGACCGCCATCACCGAAAACATGCTCGATTTCGGCGCCCAGTGGGATACCGAAGTCGTGCAGAAAATGCTGACCATTTCGCCGTCAGACCTGACCGACTTGTTCGCCCAAGAGACCGGGCATCAGGTGTTTAAGGTATTGCGTCTGCGTTCGATTGAAAGCGAGCCGGTTGCGCTGGAACTGGCGTATGTGTCGCACGATTTATGCCCCGGCCTGCCGTTGGAAGACCTGCGCGGGCAGTCGCTGTTGGATATCATCACCCAAAAATACGGCATCCCCATTGTACGCGCGGCGGATTCGTATGAAGTAACGACTTTGGATGAGCGCGAGTCGGAACTGCTCAAGCGCGATGAAGGCGAGCACGTCTTATTGGCGGACCGCATTCTCTATACGTCAAACAACCGCGTGGTGGGTTTCATGCGCATCATCAACGTTTCAACCAAACACCGCATCACCGTCGAATCGGTGCGAACGTCTGTATAGTATCAATTTTAGTTTGAATGCTGTCGGGGTGTTGTTGCTGCGTCTGTGTGTATTTCAGTGTTATTGTTTGCTATCAGGTCTGGTCTATCATTGTTTTTCGAATATCTTTCACCATCATAAACAAATGAAATTCATTTACTGGCGAAGAGACAAAGCCGAACCGCTGATAGAATGCCTTGGCTTGTTCATCTTTGGCATGTACCAAGACTGCTCGCAAACCGGCGATATCGGCTGCTTGCAGCGTTCGGATGAGCGCATCACGCAACAAACCAGCGCCCAACCCTTTCCCTTTTTCATTGAGATCAACAGCCAGGCGGGTTAAAACAATAACCGGGATTGGATAGCGGCCCAGGCCTTCGCGTATGCGCGGCGGCGAATCATCGACTTTGGTTGAACCATAGGCCAAGGAATAAAACCCAACCACCTGATGATCTCGCGTCGTTACATAGGTTCGCGCTCCACCCGCGCGATGGTTTTGGAACGCATAAGACTTTAGGTATTTATTTAAGGCGGGAACGCCGCAGTCGAAATCATCCAATACATGAAATTTTTCGATCGGAACAGGCGGGTTGGGCTTACGGCTATCGCTCATGAAATGGGCTCGGTTTGCTGAACAACTCTTTCAACGCGGGCACTGATTTTGGCGGGGCGTCGAGGGCGTCGCAAAACTCTTCCCACTTATCTGGTGACAATGTGAAGTGGGTTTTGTCAGCCAAAACCTGGGATGCCGCGTCATAGGCGTTCTCAACCACAAACTCGCTCAGGCTGCGCTTGCTCAAGGCGGCTGCTTGACCGATCAGGTCTTTTTGCTGTTCGTTTATCCGTATATTCAGAAAAGCCGTCTTGGCGGATTCTCTGGATGGCTCCATATTAGGCATGGCAATTCATCCTCTATGCTGATTTTCTATCATCAGTATACCTACGCGTCTTTACAATGTAAATACATTTTTCAGGTTCATCCGGTAAGTGAATCCCTACATTATTAGATGAGTATGATTTTGATTCCGAAAACGTATTCCGGCATGGGCGCAACTCTGTGAGCGCCTGTGCATAAGGGCCTGAAAGCCCGCACTGAAGCGAGCAGAGTTGCGCCCATGCCACATGCAGCGAAATAAAAAAGTATCCAATTTTACGCAAGAACCATTTTTTTAGAAAAAAAACAGGATGCAATTAATAGCATTCTAAACAAGGAGGGGTGCAGCAAACTGCACCCCTCGGATAAACATTCTGTAATCACAAACTCTCGATATTTTATTCAAACACCGAATCGAAGCGTTTTTGTTGAGTCATCGGGCCGATGAGTTCGACGAAGGTGCCGTCTGGGTCTTTGACCATAACAAAATGGCGTTTTCCCAGGGGGATGGGCGTTTCGCCCAGAAATTTCACTTTGTGCTTTTTGATACGCTCAACAATTGGCGCCAGTTCTTTGACGTTGATGGTGATGTATTGGATGCCGGTGTTGGTGTGAATAAATTCGTTGGTTTGCTTTTTGGCTTTGTTGCCGAAGGTCATGAGCTTGAGTTGAGTGGCGTCTTCTCCTGCGCCCACTTTCAATACGCGCACTTTGACGGGCAGCGAGTCGGTGAGGCCGGAGCGCTTGCCAAAGTCGGCGTCAACTTCAAAACCGGCTTGCTCGGTAAGGCCAACGACTTCGGTATAAAACTTCACAGACGCGTCGAGATCGCTGACGATCATACCAATTTGAATGACTTTGCTGGTGAATTCATCCTCGGCGCTAAACGCAGGGGCGATCAAAAGAGCGGCAATCAACAGGCTAAACAGTGTGCGATACATAGTTTTATTCTCCTAACGATTGAAAGTTGCGGTGATGGCTCGCCATGAGCATAGAGAATGTGTATAAGGTTGGTCAATAGGCGAGGCGGATTTCTATCGCCGCATGAATTTTTTTTATGATATATTCTTAGTGTCAGTTTCTGGGAGAAACCCCCTCGCCTTTAGGCGATGACTTTAGTTTGAGAATCTATGTTGTGTCATCGCGAGCGTAGCGAAACGACCAGCCTGCGGCAGGCTGGTCTCGCTTTTTGATCCATGAGATTGCTTCGGTCGTATATGCTTTCTCGCAATGACGCTGATGCGGTAAAGGGTGATGATCGGTTAAAGTTCCGCCCCCAAAGATTGGGGGCGGTTAGGTGGGGGTTGACTGGCGGCGTAGCCGGCAGCAATTCAAAAATCAACCACCCCCCCTCTAACTCCCCCCGAACTTCGGGGGGAGAACCTGTGAATTTTAAGGCGGATTTATCCGCTAACCTTTAGTCGAGAGTGATTTAGTCGTTGTTCTATACACGTCTCCGGTGGGCCATTCGGCTCCATGATCCATCGGCGTAAGCGAAAGGAGACCTCGTGCTCTTATAGATAATTTTACAAGAGGTTGCGTTTGGCGGGAAAATTCGCTAAGCGCCTGAATTTTGACAGGCTAGAGCAGCCTCGATATACTGACCGTTACTTCTATGCGTGGTAAAGGTCAAACTATGTCAACGAAAATGATACGCGTTAAAATTGTTGGAGCCACTGGATATTCAGGCGGGGAATTAATTCGCCTATTGCTCAACCACCCCCAGGTTGAGATTGCGGCGATTACCGCCTCGAGCGTAACCGGCCCTGAGCCGATTCACGCCTTCTGGCCTGCATTGCGCGGAATGCTCCAAGTTCCTGTGATTAAAGAAGTTCCTGGCGACGCGACTGACGTGGACCTGGTGTTTGTCTGTACGCCGCACGGCGCCGCGATGGCGATTGTCCCGGCATATATTGAAAACGGCAACGTCGTGATTGACTTGTCCGCCGATTTTCGATTTAAGGACCCGGCTGATCGCGCAGGCTGGTATGAGGGCGAACACACCGCCCCCGAATTGTGCGCAACGGCAGTCTATGGGATGCCGGAACTGTTCCGCGAGGAGATTCGCGGCGCCCAGTTGATTGCGAACCCGGGCTGTTACCCGACCGGGTCGATTCTCGCGCTGCATCCAGGCATTCAATCCGGCCTGTTGTCGCCGACGGGCATCCATGTCAGCGCGGCCTCGGGCGTGACTGGCGCCGGTAAAAAGCCCAAGCCGCATCTCCACCACCCCGAACTCGACCAGAATTTTCTGGCGTACCGAATCGGCAAACATCAACACGCGCCGGAAATTATCGGCGTGTTGAACCGTTCGACCGGCAAGCCGGTTTCGCTTTCTTTCGTGCCGCACCTGCTGCCGTTGCAGCGCGGTATTCTGTCCACCATTTTTTGCCAGAAAACCAATGCCGTCTCGTTGCAAGACCTGTGGGCGGTTTACGATCAAGCGTATCGCGATGAGCCGTTCATCCGTTTGTATCCTCTCGGCGAAGCGCCGACGTTACATGCGGTGCGCGAAACAAATTTCTTAGACCTTTCGTTGCAAGAAGACGCAACCACGGGCGAGATCATCATCGTGTCCGCCGAAGACAATCTGACCAAAGGGGCCGCAGGCCAGGCCGTGCAAAACATGAACTTGCGCATGGGCCTGCCGGAAGCGACTGGTTTGCTGCCTTCTTCTGCTTTAACGGTTTCACATTAAAACGGGGATTTCTCGTTGGGGAAAATTATGAATTCTTTTCGATGCCGCGCCGCTGTAGCCATTCTACTGATTGCCTCGTTCGCTTCATTCTCTTTTGCGAACCGAAACCGGCCGAATGATCCGCCCGCGTCTTCGCCGGAATTCACTCTGCTTGAATTGGGCGCCGAGTCTTTGGTGGTGCGCTATACGCGCCCCGATGACAGCGCGACGTCGCAACTGAAAACCGAAACTTTTATCGCAGTCCCGCCGGGGGCGGAGTTTACCGTCGAGCCAATCGCCTGGAATTTCCGTTTGGAACATGAGCGGAAATTCGAAGAGCCGATTGAAGGTTCTCTGGCGGATTTGACCCGTTCCGCATCGGACCCGGTTGCGATGCTAGGCAACGCATTTACCGCGAAACGCCGAATGTATCAGGAACTCGATGTCATCGAACTGACTTTTTCGCCGACCTCTGATTCTCCGTTGTCCGCCACCATGGCGGCGTATAAACGCGATAAAGTTCACTTAGACCATTTGGACGTCAAGGTGCAATGGTCGGGCGGCGCCGCTCAAATCCCTAAGCGCGACAGCGAACTGGATGCGGGCTATCGGCGCATGTTCCGTACGCTCTTTATTAATCACGATCAGGCCGAGGCGATGCGACGCAAACGCCCGCCGGTTGAAGACGAAATCAACCAGGGGTTTCACCCTGTCTCCATTGGATACGCGACCGGGGCGCCCGTGACCAATGCGGCGGTGGGGCAACTTCAACCGCGAAAAGACGGTATCCGCGTTCAAGTCGAGAGCGACGCTGTGTATGCCGTTCGCCCCGGGCAACTGCGTAAACTGGGCGTTGATCTGAACGCGGTCGCGTTAGACCAGGTGCGCGTGTGGCATCGCGGCGAAGAGCAACCCGCCGCCATTCTCGATGACGACGGCGCCTTTCGCGGCGAAGACGCGATCTGTTTTTATGGACGCGCGTCAGATTCCGACTACACAAAACTCGGCCATTATTTCATTACGTGGTCAGAGTTCGATTCCGCGCCGATGCGGATCGAGTCGAAAAACTTAACGCCGAAAGAGGACGGCGGTTCGGTCTTAACGGCGGAAGTTCTTTTTAACCAAGAGAAAGTGTTGGTCAAAAAAGGCCTTCGTACTTTTGATTGGTACTATCTTCAAATGGACCATCTCGAAGAGGAAATGGTCCTGCCGCTTCGAGGTTTGGCGCCGCAGGGCGAGATCATGATTGAAGTCGATTATTATAACAACATGCGCGATTTGCCGGGCTTCTCACTTTCGCTTGGCGATGCGCAGAAACATTTTCGCACCCGGCCTGACGAAGCCACCGCAGCGGTCTTTGTCGTTTCCGCCTCTGGAATCATCGAAAACCCGACATTCGCGATCACTCTCGATAAAAAGCCGTCGATCAACGCCGGGCCTGCGGGGCTGAGCGACAAAATTAACGAACTGCAATACCTGTTTATCGACTCTATCCGTGTTTTGTATTCACGAACAATTGATTTGAACGATGCGCCCATCGCGATGGAGAAAACCGATTCGGTCCCGGCGGCGGTACAATTGGCTTCGGCGTCCTATGACGCCAGCGCGGCCTGGGGGTTATGGTCCGTCAACGAAGGCAAACTCACCGGACATTATGATTTCTCTGCGATGGGCGACAGCCCCGCCTTTGAAACGCCGCAAAGCGATTGGCAATTTCTCGTCATTGAACAAGACAAGCGCCTACCGCCGCCGCAAGAAATCGCGCTTGATTACGCCTCGACCTTACACAACGCCGATCAGGGCTATGACTACATCATCATTTCGTACAACACATTAATGGACAGCGTCCTGCCTCTGGCGGAGCGCCGTACGAAAGGCGGCTTCAAGGTTCTGCTGGTTGATATTCAAGACATTTATGACGAGTTCAATTTTGGCTACCCCGACATCGAAGCGGTCAAGCGCTTTTTGCGGTATGGGCAGTCGGTTTGGACTGGCGCCTCGCCGGAGTTCGTGCTGCTGGTGGGCGACTCGTCGTGGGACCACCGCGACAACGAAGGCTCGGGAATGATCGACCAGGTTCCAACCTACGCGCCGCTCAACAACCCGCAGCGTTTTGCGTCGGATGAACATTACGCCTATCTCTGGGGCGGCGAGAGTGATTACTACCTGGACGTACTGCCCGGACGGATTTCATTGCGTACGCCGCAAGAGGTAAGTAACTACGTCACAAAAGTTGAAACCTACGAAGACAAGGCCCCGGTCGGCCCCTGGAAAGCGCGCAATGTCTGGGTGTCGGACGACACCTTCGAGCGCTATGCGGCGCGGCAGTCAGAAACCAGCGCGCCGCCGTTTTTAAAGTCTGTTTTTATTGACCAGATTGATTATCCTCATGTGACGAACCCGTATCTGTATCACCGTTTTTACGGTGACGAAAGCGCCAGCGCACAAGAGTATCTCAATAAAAAATACAGCCCGGAAACCACCTTGGCGATTTTAGATAACCTCAATCAAGGCACCTCGGTGTTTCAATATATTGGCCACGGCGGCAACCAACTGTGGTCGCATGAGCGTATTTTTTACGGCACCGCGCGCCCCACCAGCAATATCATTGAATTACAGCCGAACCAGCGTTTTCCGTTTATTATGAGTTGGTCGTGTTTGACGGGCTATCTCAATTACAACCGCCCGCCGTTTCACATTTGTTTGTCCGAAGAATTTATCCGCTACCCCGACCGCGGCGGCATCGCCGTCTGGGGGCCGAGCGGCGGCGGCACCACCGACCAGCACATGGTCATGTCTCACTTAATCATGCGGCTGCTGTATGAAAACGGACTGACGCGATTGGGCGAGGCAACCTCTTTCACAAAGACGGAATTCATGCACACCTACACCAATTCAGACCTGATTGACCAATACATATTATTTGGCGATCCCGCGATTGAATTAAATACTCCTGGCGAACAACTCGACGTTGCGGCGGGTAATGATTTTTATTACCAGGGCGAAGACATGGGCTATCAAGTGACGGCGCAAACGGCAGGGTTTGATTCGGGGGTCGCCATTGTTTCCATGTCCGCCGGGCGTGAATCGATTTATGAAAGCAAGCCGTTTTCGTTTTCCAACTCGACCATTCAACATGCATTCACGGCGGCGGTTGACGCAGATTTCGCCACGGCGGCGGTGCGGGTGTACGCCTGGAACAAAGAACGTAACCTCGACGCCTGGGGCGGGACTGAAGTCTCTAAATATGAATCGACGCTGTCGTTGTCGAACGGCTCGGTCACGATGGAGAACGACGAAGCCGTCGTAGAATTTTCGGTCGAAAACACATCGCCGTTTCTGGTGGACGGCGCCGAATACCAGTTGTATTTTGGCGCGACGCCTGAACGGATTTCGTTAGAGCCAATCGAGCCGCATAGCGCCATTACCGCATCCTGGCGGGGCGCGTTGCCGCAAGGCGCGGTGCGGGCCAATGTGAAACTGGTCGAAGACCCCTATCTGAACATCACCGCGAAGCAGGGCGGCGGCGAACTGCTGCTTGATTTGCCCGTTGAACTTGAGCATCCCATCGCGCCGATCTTGAGCGAGATGCGAACCAGCGCGCCTGATCTCATTAGCGGCGATTCGGTGCGCCTCCGCATTCCCTTTGAGAATATCGCTGGCGCCACGCGTGAAGCGCTCAACGCCAAACTCGTCGGCCCCGGCGCTGACGCAAATATTATCGGCGTCACCCTCGACGCGGGCCGTGACCGCACGGTGGACTTTCGCGTTGATTTGCCCGAGGCCGGAACGGCGGATTATATACTGTACGTGTCGGACGGCGCCTATTCCAATGAATTCCCTCTGTCGCTGGAAATCTTTGGCAAGCCCGATCTGGCGATGGCCGAAGGCGGGCTGACCTTCGAACCCAAACAGCCAATCGTCGGCAAAACCGTCTTCTTCAAGACCACGGTTTATAACGTCGGAGACGGCCCCGCCAATGATGTCAGAATCGAAGCCTACTTAGGCGACCCCGCCGAGAAGCAACGCCTGCTGCCTTTCAACCGGGCGCAGCGCACCACCATCGACCGGATCGAGCCGGGCGAACTCGCGTCGATTGAACTGCGGTGGGACCCGAAAGGCTATGAAGGCGCCGGGTCGAATAAAGTGTTCATCGTGGCAGACCCCAACGACCGCATTCAAGAACTGGATGAATCAAACAACCAGGCGGGAACGGTTGTCACATTGGCCGATTTGCCTGATTTGAAAATTGAATCTTGGTCCGATCATGAGTTGAAGCGTAAGAAAAACACGAAAATCCCCATTTGGGGAGAACCGCTCGAGATCCAAGCCCGTATTCGTAACATTGGCGACTCGAGCGCTGAATACGTGCGGTTGTCAATTCATCACAGCGGCAAGGAACTGACCCGTTTCTTTGATACAATCGCGAAGAAAGGTATAGCCGAAACCCGATTTGAGGTCCCTTTGGTTTCGAGCAAAAACACCTTGCGGATTGTGGCCGACCAATATGATTTGATTGGCGAAAAAGGCGAAGAAACCGCAGACGACAATAATGCGTCTCTGGAAAAACGCTACGATTTTGATCTGCAAATGCCGCTTGCTGCGTTGACCAGTGGAGAGCGCGTTTATTCAGTGACCAGCGAAGACCAGTTCACCGCAGGCTGGATGGAATTTTTTAGTTTCAATGAATTAGAACAGCGCCTGGAAATGATCCCGGCGGTCAACGAATTTACGTTTCGGGTCGCGCCTTCGTTTGTGATGGACGAATCGGCCTTTAACTATCGCAACGCGAGTAAAGATTGGTTATGGTTCTCGCGTTTCAATGTGTTCGTCAGCGCATTACAAGAAGCCAGGATTCTGCCTGTGCGCCTGCCTTCCGCGATGGGGACGTTTCGCGTGTTTGTTAAATTGGCCTGCCCGGAGTATGAAAAGCGGGACGCGAACGACGCCGCGATCAGCGGCAGCCCGCCGCCAGGTATGCAAATCAAAACCGGCGGCGAAACCGATTATGTCACCATTGAATATGGCGCCTATGGCGCGGATGACGGCTACGTGTTGCTGGGTGAAAAAACGATTATCGATAACTCGTTTTTGATTGATTTCAAAACCATGCCGGGCTTGTTCTCATCCAATGTCTCCGATGTGCGTTTCGAGCGCGTTCAGAACGGCGAACCGGTTAGCACGGATTATATTTCTCCCTTGTTCCCGTCCGACGGCGCCACCGGACGCCCGGCGACTCTCGCTTGGGAGGCCGGCGAACCCGAAGGTTCGTCAATCACAATCTGGGCGCGATGGGTCAATCAAAACCAAGACGGCTCGCTACAATATTTGCCTTGGGCGAAACGCACCGAGGCCAGTAAAGGAAAACTCACGCTCAGCGGCAAGGGCGATTACATTCAGTATCGCGCCCGTTTCTCTACGCTGACGCAAGATTTTCAATCGCCTTGGTTGAAGAATCTATCGTTGCGCATTCCCGGGCGGGAAGCAAGAAATTCGGCGAATATTGGGGCCGCGCGTTGACGCGCCGGGGCTGACACACTATTTCTTCTGTATAGAGCGTGTGATCGAAGGGGAACGGTTGTGGCGACGATAGATGTGTCAGGGTATTTACGGCGTGGTAGTCAGGCAGTGAAAGACGGCGAGTTTGAATTGGCCGAGCGTTACTTCAGCCAGGTTCTCGAACAGTTTCCTGAAAACGCTGAGGCGCAGACCGGGCTTGATTCGATCAGCGTTGAGCGGGCGCGGCGACATAAAAATCCCATCAGTTGGTATGCAGGGTTGGCGGGCGGCCTTGTGATGAAAGCCCTGGGTAAGACCGAAAAAGCCTACGATAAATTAAAATTCCAACACCAGGTCAAACCCACTGACGCCAAGGCCGCGTTGGGGTTGGCGCGATGCGCCGCAGCGCTCGATAAACACGAAGAGGCGTACAGCGCCTATCGCGTTGTGCTCAAACAAGACTCCAACCATCAGGCCGCGCTGCGTGAAGCGGCGGAAGTCTTGGTGGTGTTAGGGCGCCACGGCGAGGCGTCAAAGTTGCTGCAAAAATTGACCACGCTGCGCCCCAACGACGATAAACTCGCCCACCGGATGCGCGACGTCTCGGCGATGGACTACACCAAGGTCGGCATCCCCGAAGACCTCAAAGCGCGGCGCCGCGAGATGGAAAAAGAAAAACTCGACGCGCTCGACACCGATGAGTTTATGGGAAAACTCAACAAGTTAATGGAGGCTTACAAGGCCAGCCCCGACAATCACCACATCGGCGTCGAAGTCGCCGCGCATTATCTCAGCGGAAACCACCTCAAGCAGGCGTCAAAAGTATTGGCGTTGATCCTAGATAAAAATTCAGAATTCGAACCCGCCAAGCGCGAACAAGCCCGCGTATGGCGCCGCACCGGCGAGTTGGATATTTGCGTGGGGTTGTATGATGACCTGTTCCAACTCCACCCGGATGACCTGGCGCTGGCGGACGAGCGCCTGGATGCGCAAATCGCCCACATGGAGTCGCGCCGCAATGCGCCGCAATGGAGCAAAGAGGATTTTAACCGCATCGAGATGTTGAAACTCGAGCGCCAAAAAGTGCGGATTAAACTGCTGGAAGCCATTCTGCTGGATCACCCCGAGCGGCATCCCGAACGCGCCGAGTTGAGCGAACTCTTATTGAAGTTTGGACGGACGCAAGACGCCATCACTAACCTGCAACGATTGATCCATGAACCCTCGTGGGCGGGCAAGGGGTTCTTTTTGTTGGGGCAATGCTTCCGCGCTCAAAAAGACCTGCCGCTGGCGGTGCAGCAATATGAAAAGTCGTTGGAGTTTTTCAAAAACCGGGGCTACTCTCACGTCCCCACCCAGGAACTCAAAGAGGTCTACTATTATCTGGGCGTCTCGCTCGACCAGTTGGGCGACAAAAAAGGCGCACGCGAAGCTTACGGCCAGATTTACACGTATGACATTAAATTCAAAGACGTGAAAGACCGCTACGAAGCGTTGATGGGCGCGTCTTGATTCCGTGCTCACTCAAAACTGGTTGGTCCACATATCGACGAACAACGCCGCTGACGCCGCAGCCGATGAATATCCATTTTCTTTTACTCATATCGAAAAGAATGCTCCATCTGCTTGATTGGTTCGCGGCCTATCGCCAAAATACGATATGAAATGTGTTTTGAATAGACAAAATTTGAATCAAATGAAATGATCTGATATGCCGATTCAACGGTTTGGATTCATCAGCGACACCCACGGCGAAGTCCATCCGGCTCTCACCGAATTGTTCGCGGGCGTACAAGCGATTTATCATGGCGGCGACGTGGTCGGCGCTCAAGTCTTGGATGCGCTCAATGCCATTGCGCCTACCTTCGCGGTTGCGGGCAACTGCGATTCGCTCGGCGATGGGCTTCCCCTATCGCGCGTAGTAGACGCTCCCTTTGGACGAATTGGCATTGCGCACGGGCACCTGTATTCAGCCGACAAAATACAGCGTTACCGCCAGATGCTAACGGAATTCAAAGGCGACGACGTGCGCGTGATCCTCACTGGACACAGCCATCAACAGCATTTGGAATTCAGCAATAATATTTTCCTCGTCAATCCCGGCTCGGCGTCGCGTCCGCGTTTAAAGATGCAATCATCCGTCTGCATGATGGAATGGGACCCGCAGACGGACTTGTTGCGGTTTGATTTTGTTCCGCTGAAATGCTAACGATGGCTTAGATGAAACGTGAACTGGGGAGATCGTGATGAAATCGCAACGGCTTCTTTTGGCTTGCCTGCCTTGCCTCATCGTTTGGATGGGGTGTTCTTCTGAGAAATCGGTCGAGGTCGGGCCGCTGCAGCCGATCGAATCCCGCTCATTCTATATGGGCTTCACGCCGTTTCCGTCTGATATCACGATTGACGCCGTTGTCGCCGCGCAGCAGTTTGCCGTTCAACACGGCGACTTGATCTCTCACCATCTCGAGCAGGGCGTGCCCTGGACGGAAGCGCTCAGCAATCAGCCCTACCATGAAAAATTAATCAATGAGTGGAATAGCCGGGTTGAGTATTCCAAAGGGAAAAAGATATTTCTGTCGCTCAATGCGCTCAACGACGGCCGCAATGGACTGGCAATGTATCGCGGCGAAAAAGACAACATGCCGCTGCCGGAGGCGTTTGTCGGCAAGGCGCTCAATGACCCCGATGTGAAAACCGCGTATCTGAATTTTTGCCGACGCGCCATTGAGACCTTCAAGCCCGATTATTTCGCCATCGGTATCGAAGTCAACGAACTGATTCACAATGCGCCTGACCAATGGCCTGCGTACAAAGAGTTGTACTTATTTATTTATCAGGAACTCAAAGCCGCGTATCCCGATTTGCCGTTGATGGCGACGGTCTCGCTGCATAATTTGACGAACAAAGGCTGGAAAGACCTCGAATTTCAACAGAAAGAAATTAAAGAACTGCTGGAATCTATCGACATTCTGGGCATCAGTTTTTATCCCTTCATGGCTGGATATAACGAGCGCCCGGTCGAACAATTACAGTGGCTGCGTGAATTTACTGACAAGCCGATTGCGATTTCAGAAACAGGTTATCTGGCTGAGACGCTGACGCTTGATTCGTATAATCTGAAAATTCCCGGTTCGCAGGCGAAGCAGTTGGCGTATATCGAGACGCTTTTAGATGCGGCGCAGAATGACGACTATCTCTTCGTCGTGCAGTTTTTAACCCGCGACTACGACGCGCTATGGAACTCGATCCAGTCGTTTGCGCCGGAAGCGTTTAAGGTGTGGCGCGACACCGGCATGGAAGACGAACGCGGCGTCCCGCGCCCGGCGTTGCAGGTGTGGGACCACTATCACAACGCGCCCTATAAACGCACACATACGGATACAGAATAACGAATACTGATTTTTGATTTCAAAAACATATATCGGCATAGTTAGAGCGTTTGTCGAAAATATGTGCGGCAAGCACGGTAGGGTGCGCTCAAACGGCAAAGCAGTTTAGCCCGCCAAGCAAAGGAATCAATTTTTCGCGGTGGCCTGCCTGCCGCAGGCAGGCCACCGCGAGCCCCCCCCCCTACTGCGGATGAATGATGCATTTCAAGTAGGGTGGCGTTGAGCGCAGCGATACCCACCAATAAAAACACAGCGAAATACAACGGTGGGATTCATTCCATTCATCCGACCCTACGGGGGCGCGTATAATTACAGCCTTCAAGGGCTGATCGCTTCGGCGAGTTCGCAGCCTTGGTTCGGCACTCAGGCGAATTGATGTTTTGGGGAGGGCGAGGCTCCCGCCGAGCCGCGAAA
>JAVCCE010000056.1 GCA_030765645.1 Candidatus Hinthialibacter antarcticus
AAAACAGCACAAATAAAGCGATACATTCAAACAATATTTCAAGGGCTGGCTTCATTTTATTCAGCCTTGCCCTTGCCACCCCTTAAGTCAATGACATTGCCACCTTGGGGCGTAAGAAATACTTGAAGCCATCTCAAAATAATTTGTACTTTCGTTGCGAAAGGAGTGGGTACATCTCTCTTCGCTTCGGTGCGGGCTTTCAGGCCCTTTTGCACAGGCGCTCACAGAGTTGCACCCACGCCTAATTTGGCTCGTCAAAAATAGGGCGAGTTTTTATATTTTTGAGATGGTTTTTAGTTCAGAAAAAGAAAAAGGGGCGATGAACGCCCCTTTAAATTACATTAGGTATAATTTGTTAATCTATTTTAATTCAATTAGATAGAGGCCACTTTTTCCGGGGAGGACGAGGTCAACGTCGCCGTCGTCGTCAATGTCGGTAAGAGCGGGATTTAACCCGAAGCCTACGGTTCCGCCCTCATGGATGGTGTTGCGTTTCCAATCTTTTTTCGCGGAATCATACTCATACGCATAGACGCAAAGCGGGTCGTCCGCACCTGGATCGTTGCCGTTGTGAGCGCGAAAGCGCTTTCCAGTGACGAGGTATTTTTTGCCGTTTTGTTTGAGATCAACCATGCGGATGTAGTGCGCTTGCGACCAGGATTTGTCAATCTCATGCTTCGTCCAGGTGCGTTTTCCGTCTTGAAGAGATTGCTCGAACCAATAGAGCCCGTAGTCGTGGCCCATACCCCAAACCACGTCATTGAGGCCGTCGCCGTTCACGTCATGCACTTCGATAGGGACGCTGGCGGTGCCGAGTTCAAATTCGCCGAACCAGGTCCATTCCATCGTTTCGCCGTTCATTTTGCCTTTGTACCAGCCATGCGGGGTGACGAGGTCGGTGACGCCGTCTTTATCGAGGTCGCCATAGCCGAGGCCGTGACCTGCGCCTTGTTTGCCTGCTTCGCGCTTGATCCAGGCGGCTTTTTTGGGGGCTTTTTCATACCACGCGACGGCGGTACTGATGTTGGGCAGAAAGTCGGCTTCGCCATCCTGGTTGATATCGACTTCCAGTCCAGTTTCCATGTTGCCCGGGGTATCAATTGAGTGTACCGCCCACTCATCGCAGCAAGAGCCGGGATTTTCGCGCCAGAAAACACTTTGGCTGAACCAGGTGCATGATACCAAGTCGATGTCGCCATCGCCGTCAACGTCTTGCATGGTATGAGCAAAGTCGTCGTAATATTCGTGTTGTTCCTCAAGGCTGGCGAATTTGTGTTTTTCCCATTTGGGCGCTTCATACCAAAATTCACCGCAGAGAATATCTTTCTTACCGTCACCGTTTACGTCGGCGACGCCTGCGGCTTCAAATTTTGAGTCGGCATTAATGGTTTGTACGCTCCATTCCAATGCGCTTTCGGCGGCGGGTACAATAGAGATTGATGCGATTGCGGCGAATAAAGCCATAGCAAAACGTTTCATTTGATATTCCTCCTGGATAGAAAAGCACCTTATTTTACGAAGAATCCGTTCCAATTGCTATGCGCCGGACGCAGCCCCGCCGCTGGTGAGTTGGTGTAGTTGTTCTTCAATAAAAACGGCGAGTTGGTCGATGGAAGCTCGAATGCCGTCTGCGCGCGGGCTGCGTAGGAAGAAGGCGCTCCATTGCGCTTGGCGCGCGTGCGCTTGCGCTTTGCGCAGAAGGTGAAGATCGAGCGTTAAAACGGCCAGTTTGGCTTCTGCTCGCGCCAAGGTATCTAAGTAAGCGAAATTGCGCGGGTCTTTGGCGACGGCGCGTTCTGCCAGTTTGACTGCGGCGCCATACGCGGCCTGTTTTTCTTGATTGCTATCCATGAAGTCGGCGCGAAGGATATTGACCATGGCTGCGATATTCTCACGGTAATCGCGTACGGTCGCTTCCTGGTTCAACGAAGACGCCTGGCGCAGCAAGTGTTCGCATTCCATCAATAAGTCCTGATCGCCTTCCTGCGTGTATTGATACAGGGCGCTATCAGCATAGACGATGCTAAGCAGCCAGTCTTCATGCGCGTTTGCGCGTAGAGATTCCGGGGCTTGGCTGACGGCCCGTTGGCGCAAGGCGCGTTCGAGTATCTGTATAACGCGCGCGGTCCGTTGGTCCGCCTGGATTTCTGTATTGCGTTGCAAGATGGTCTGGCGGATGAATTCGGTGGGGAAACGCGCTGATTGTTCAAGCCAGATATAACAGAACGCCACCAGGATGGCGCTGCCGACCAATGGCCAGAATTTGCGCCAGGAAAAAGCGATCAATGGCTTACGCTTTTTTGATGCGCGCCAGGAAGTTTCCTTGACGATTTTGATGGTGCTTAAGGCAAATATCGTGATGATGGCGACGCAACCCGCCAACCAGCCGATTTTGCGGTAGTGCTTAATATCCAGTTCGATTGAGATGAATAGCACATAGAGAGTAATCAAACAGAGAATGGCGAACGAAAGAAAATAGAAGGTGCCGTACGAGTGGAGTGAGTCGCGCCGCCGGATGTGATAGATGCTGGAAACCGACAACAATAGCGCTAGGCACAAACTCAAACATCCAACCAGCCCATACCAGAACACCGGCGCGGAAAGCGTTGTGAGGTTCGCCAGCCCAACGACTTGCGCGGTCAGTAAATCCAAACGGGAAAATGAATAGGAAAATCCAAACCCAAACGCGGCGCCCGCAAACAACGATAACGGGAACGGCATGAGCGGAAAACCATCATGAGAAGAAGCGGGGGATGATTCTGCGCGATGGATAATCTTTTGATGGTTGCGCCGGGTCAACCATGCAGCGAACAGCGACGCGCCCAGAAATGACAGCGGGCCGATGAGAAAGATGCGGATTAATTCACTGATGATTTCACCGTACGTCAGATAACTGAGATCGACGGTTTCCGGCAGGATGAATGCAAGGTTTTGAACGCCCAACAATACGCCGCTCAACAGGGCGATGATAAAACCGAGCGAGAGGTGGTCGGTGTAATCGCTTGGGTTCAGCCAGTCGGCGAAGCGGGTGTACATACTTTGCACGGTGCGTTCCATGAAACCGCGCCCGCGTGGGATGAATTCGATCCCTGGCGGGATATACGCGCGAAAGCGCCCCCATAACGGCGCCGTATCCGTGTCCGGCCCGCGCAGCGAACGCCGCGCCGCTTCGACCGCGCCGACGATGGTTGGCGTCAGATGGGGCGTTTGCAAAGACTGGTCAATACAAAGGGATTGATAAAAGCGCCGCGCCGCCAAAATGGGTTTGTCGTTATCTTCAATCTCGGCTTGATACCCCAAGACGCACAATCCCAGGTCATGCAGGCCGGACGCGAAACCCGCCGAGTAGCGGCCCCGGCTGGAAGAACCGCATGCGTTTAAAAAGAATATGGCTGGAATCTTGTTCTTTGGCGCACTTTCCTGGACGGAAGTCAGTAGTGTTCTCAGCCGCGAGACCGAAACATAATCAGGATCACCCTTATCATCCTCAAAACATAAACACGGCTCGTCATCCACCATCACGCCGTGGCCGATGAAATGCAGAATGGTTTTGGGACCGCCTTGAGACGAACGCAACGCGGCGTCTAATTGCGCAACCGTTTTGACGCCTCCGGGGCGCCGCCGCGATAGAGAAGGCCAAATTCGGATCAGGCCGCCTGACCAATCCTGTAAGGAACGCAGCATCTCAATTTCTTCTACGCTATGCGGCAAAGATGGCAAGCCGATTTTTTGCAGCGCCTCTTCATTTCCCGTTGCGAAGGGCGTCGCCAGAATGACGCCCCAAGTGGAGACATCAATTTTCTGCTTGTTGATCGACTCGCTGTCGCGGGTATGAGAGCGAATGATTTGCAGCCCATAGCGCCAACTGAGGTAGGTTTCGCCGTCGTGTAAGAGTTCCCAGGGCAAATCCTCTAACGCAAGACAGCGCTCTTTGGCGTCGTGAGAGGGAATCGGAAATTGCAACACCAGCGCCCGGTCGGATTCGTCGTCTTGTAAATTGGCGAATGTGTGGATTAACGTCTTTTGGGCTTCCGCGCCAAGCAATTCGTATAAACGCCTACCTGTTTCTTGCGCCTGACGGTCCCAAGCGCCAAACCATGCGCCGGATGATACGTCTTTGGTTTGCAACGGGAGGTTGCCCGCGCCGGTAAACCGCCGGGTGGGCCAGGCAAACTGCAATGAGATGTGCTTGCCGGTCTGATAATAAAAGTCGACCGCCAAACCGCCGTCATTTTCATGCGGTTCGCCAAAACTCCAATTGAGCCGAATTTCTCCCATAGGGTTCTTGTCCGTTTTGGTTCACAATACAGATCAATTCAAGATAAGCATAGCCAAATCAAGGCTTGCTGCCTATGCAATCGTTTATCTTTCTTGTCGTAAAACGACTTGTTCGTAAGTCATTTTAGCTAAATGGTTTTGTTATGCGATACCATAATCACATAAGATGATGAAAAATGTTTCAATTGAGAGGGGACGGATGATGAATACCTTTAATTATAAAATGTGGTTCCTCCCCATGTGGATGGCCGTATTCGCTTTGGTCGCTCCCGCGTTTGTTGCGGCGGAGGATACGCCAGACCCGCCGCGAGTCGCGCGCATTTCAGCCATTGAAGGCAGCGCGTCGCTCTGGACGGACGATGAAAACGAATGGCAGGCGGTAGACGTGAATTCGCCCGTCTTGGGTGGAGACCGCGTCTATGCAGGCGTTGGCTCTCTGGTTGAAATTCAACTGGGGGACGATGTTTTTGTCCGGCTGAACGAACAAACCTATATTTCGCTTCCCTATTTAGAAGAAGATTTTGTTCGCATCGAAGTGGAACAGGGCAGCGTCAATGTGAACGCCAAAGAAACCGAATATGACCGCCCGCCGCTTGAGGTGATGGCTTCGACGTTTTTAGCGACGATGGATGAACCCGCTAATGTGCGTTTTGACGTTCAACCGACTGGAGCGGAAATTGCCGTCCAGCGCGGACGCTTGAACGTCAACATAGACAAAGAGCGCTTCATTCGGGTTGAGCGCGGTGAAAAACTGATTGCGCCGAGAGCTGACCCGGACACCTACACCAAAATGCCAATCAGTCCGGCGGACGCTTTTGATAAATGGGTGGATATTCGCGATGCGGCGACAGCAACCATCTCGCGTGAGCCGCAGGTTTCAACGCGCATCTCCGGCTACCAGGACCTCGACCGATATGGTGAATGGGTCAATGTTCCAACCTACGGGACCGTGTGGCGCCCGGCGACGTCAACCGTAGACTGGGCGCCGTATCGTGAAGGGTATTGGACTTGGCGTTATCGTCATGGTTGGGTGTGGGTGTCGTATGAGCCGTGGGGATGGGCGCCGTACCACTATGGCCGTTGGGTGCATACAAACCGGTATAACTGGGTGTGGACGCCGCATTACGCCGCGTACGTTGGGCCGAGTTATCATTACCGCCGTCCTTACTGGTATCCCGCGTTGGTTTCGTTTACCTATGCAGACCGGGGCGACTATTTCCGCTTCTCAGTTGGCGGTGGGCGTAGTTACTACAACGATTCCATCGGTTGGTTCCCGCTTGGGTATAACGATCCCTACTACTGGAATTGGGGATACTATAACAATCACCATCGCAATCATTATTACTATGACGATTATCATCGCGGCTTCCATCGTCGCGGCGGCAACACCTTTATCAACAATGGAAACATCGTCATCAATGACTATGATTATGATAATTACCAAGTGAAGAATGCGGTCACTGTTATGCCGCGCAAAGATTTCACCGCCAGCGTGTATGATCGCAAAACTGGGGTGACGGTGCAGACCTCCGCAAGGCGCGCGGTTGCGCTGGGCGAGAACGCGATGAATAGCGTCCCCGATGTCCGCGCGGTGCGGACGGAAACGCAAAAGACGAAATTGGCGATGAAAAATTCAAGCCAGCCGTTGACTTCGCCGTCGCGGGTTGTTTCAGACCGTAGTTTTATGTCGAGTTCAAAACCGCGCAGCATTACGACTGATGACGCCAAACCGGTTGCGATGACGACGACCAAGCCCGCCCGTCTGCGTGACGCGGAAACGCCGCGAATGAAAATGAGCAACCCGGCGATTGATGAAAAACGGGTGAAAGTCGCGCAGCGGTCGACCGTCGATGTGAAGACAATACGCCAGTCGCAAGCCGCGTCGCCCAGTCGAAGCGGACAAGCAGCGGGGCGCGTTGAAACCTCGCCGTCGCGGACGGTTTCGCCTGACAGAACCACATCGCCAAATCGAAACCCATCTACGGTTGCTCCGCAAACCCGCAGCCGAATTTCGGCGCCGTCTGTTTCAACGCCAGGCGAACGCTCTAGCCGCTCGGTGACGAAGCCAAACAGCCCATCCAGAGTTGGGCAGCCGCAAGAGCGTTCGGTTCAACAAGCGCCGTCGACAGTGAAAGAGCGCTCTTCGCGCGCACAAGAACTGCGTTCGCGACGGACGGTCACACCGCCAAATTCACAGGCGGCGCGCAATCGTCAACGCGTGACCGAACCGAGCATGAGCATGAATTGGTCGGAAGCGGCCCGCAACCGGAGTTATTCGATTAATTCAAGGTCGCGTTATGAGTCCGAATCGGGTTCCCGCGCCATCACGCCGCCGGTGCGCGTACAGGCGCCGCGCAATTCGGGCAGCGTAACTTCGACGCCGAGGACGTATAATTTGCAGGGCCGGGGAGCATACTCTGTCTCGCCGTCTCGATCTGAAGCGAATTCAAACGTGAGAGTGTATAACCGAAGCGGGCAGTCTTCCGAACCAAGCCGCAGCATCCCGCAGAGAGAGACTTCGGTGCGGCGTTCCAATATTCAAACTTTCTCGCCGGAGGCCAGTCCGCAGAGGTCGACTTCCAGGCGTTCTTCTTCGCCGTCGGTTTCATCGCCGCGCTCGAGTGAGCGGTCTTACAACGTCTCGCCGTCACGGTCGTCATCGAACCGTTCGAGTTCCGTGTCGCCGTCGCGCAGTTCCAATTCGAGTAGTCGGATGAACAGCCCATCGGTTTCTCGCTCGCAACCCAGCCGTTCGATTTCTCCGTCGCGTTCGTCCAGTTCATCAAGCCGTTTGAGCAGCCCGTCGGTTTCGCCTTCGCGTTCGAGCGTTGGAACCTCTCGCGCATCGCAAATGCGAAGCAGCTCTCCTACGCGATCCAGCGGCCCGACATCCAGCGCCGCCGCATCGAGAGCAAGAAGACCGTAGTATGACTCAATCAATATTCATATTGGCCCGAATCTACGTAGTGAGTGGATTCGGGTTTTTGGTGTATAAGAAAAAGCCCGCAGAGACATCCCCAAGCCTCGCCAACCAAATGAGTTGACTTACTCGATAGTCGTTCGGTGTTTCTCTAAAATTTTGTCGATAGCGGTTAAATCATTTTCGCTGATTTCCGTATTGCCTGCTTTGACGTTTTCCAGCGCTTGATCTGCATTTCGCGCACCCGCCAAGACGTGAGTGACGCCGGGTTGAGCGATTGTCCAAGCGAGAACCAATTGGGCGATGGTTAATTCATAGTGTTCGGCAATCGGTTGGAACTCGTTCAACATCGCCAGAACGCGCGCGCGATTTTCTGTGCTGAAACGAGAGCGCACTAGCCGGACGTCTCCCTCTTTCAATTTGCGCTCCGGTGTTAGTTTGCCTGTCAGCAGCCCCATCGCCATTGGTGAGTACGCGAGAAGCGCGATGTTATTTTCCATGCAATGCGGCAGTTGGTCTTCTTTGATTTCAGGGTCCAACATGCTGAATTTTTCCTGATCGCAATCTAACGGGCCGGCGCTGGCGTATTGCTTCATTCGCTCTGCGTCGCAATTGCTTACGCCGATGGCGCGAATTTTTCCCTCGCGCTTGAGGTCTTGTAATGTCGCCATTGTTTCTTCAGCGGGGATTGTTGGGTCTTGCCAATGGGTTTGGTAGAGATCAATGCAATCAATGTTGAGCCGCGCCAAACTTTGTTCGACTTCCCAACGGATCGAATCGGCGGCCAAGTGACGGTTCACCGATTTGCCTTCAAGATCAAAAAAGTGTTCGCCTTTGTCAAAATCCCAACGTAGGCCGCACTTGGTCGCGATGACGACTTGGTCGCGTCGGCCTTCGATGGCTTTGCCGACGAGAGTTTCAGAGACGCCGAAACCATAAACGGCGGCGGTGTCGATACAGTTGACGCCGTTGTCGATGGCGGCGCGAATCGCATCAATCGACGCGGCTTCATCGGTTCCGCCCCACCAGGTACCGCCGATGGCCCATGTGCCCAATACGATTACGCTGGCTTCAATGCCGGACTGTCCTAATGTGCGACGCTTCATGGATATCTTCTCCTAATGGGTCAATTTATTTTTGGGTTTGCGTTGCTCCATCGTTATACTGTATAGTAACTCAGCAAAATAATATTTTACGTTTGGAGCACTCAAAAATGGTTCGTAATTTCTTTTCTGTATTTGTTGTATTAATTTTATGCGCAATGCTGCTTTCTCCAAGTGCATTCACCGCAGAAGATACGCCGCCGCTGTTGGGCGAAATCGCCCCGGATATTCAAACCAAAACAATCGAAAACAAAGATTTTAAGATGAAAGACCTGAGAGGCAAATTGGTCTTGGTTGATTTTTGGGCGACATGGTGCCCGCCGTGTAAGGCGGAGTTGCCCCACTTGAGAGAGATATATGCTAAGTACCATAAAAAAGGCCTGGAAATCGTAAGCATCTCTGCGGAAAGCGTCAATACAATTCAGCCTTTCGCAAAAGCCAAAAAAATGGATTGGATTCATATCAGCGATACGCACAAACGGCTGTTAGCGAAATATAGCGTTGAGTCTTATCCATCGCCTTTTTTAATTGGGCCTGATGGTAAGCTGCTTGAGAAACATGTTCCATTGCGGTTGCATTTTCTCGAGAAAACGATTGAAGAACATATCGGCAAAGTAGACCCCAAAGTATTAAAAAAAGAAGACGCTGCTGAGTAAATGAAAGCAAGCGCGTCGCATCCTCAATTGAACACTGCAACGCCGCGGCGAAAGTCGCGGCGTTTATTGCGTTGGGGCGTGGGAGGATGCCTTGTACTGTTTGCGATTTGGATGTTTCAGCCCATTGATGTGTTGTTAAATTATGTATTGGTGTATGAAACGCCAATGAAAAACGTCGATGCAATTTTTATAACGCAACTGGGTGAAACTAAAACAGCGGCGGATTTATTCCACAATGGCAGCGTGAAGCGAATATTGATTTTGCACGGCCCAAGCCCGGAGTACCGTGAGGCGGACCCGCCCATTTCTCCGCATACCTTTATTCGGGATGAGTTGCTCAAACAATTGACGCCTGCACACGCGATTGCGCACCTGCCGTATCAAGCCACCAACGCCGTAGACTCACACCGTCTTATACGTGAATGGGTGTTTGCGAACAACGTGAAATCCATTGTCGTTTTCCCGCCAAAATACCACTCGTTTTATAACAAGATGACCCATGAGCAAACCTTGGGATTTGAAGGAATCGAGTTGGTTGTCAGGCCTGTGGATGAGAACGGGATATGGCGCAAGCAAATTTTGAGTATAGAAAATTTGTTTATACGCATGGCTTGGTGGCGATTGGTGGATTTGCCGAAATTGCGCGCCGAATTCGGATATGGAAAACCGTTGACCGCCCTTTCGGAAGACGCCGCCTAAGGCATATTCATCGCAATTTCCGCATAGACCCGCGCTGTTTTAACCAATGAGTTCACATCGCAATGTTCTTTGTCGCCATGAAGTCCCGCGCCTTCAACGCCATAACCGATCGCCGGGCAATTGGCGTAATTCGTGAAAAAGTGCAAGTCAGTGAAAGCGCCGAACATTCGTAATTTTGCGCGTGAGCCATAGACGGTTGACGCTGCCTTCTGGGCGATTTTACAGAACGGATGTTTGGGATCGGTATATCCCGCATTAAACGCCATCGTATAGTTGATCGACGCGTCTAAGTTCTTGTCGCGCTTTATGGCGGATTGAAGCAATGCGTCATACTCGTTACTCAGTTCTTTTACATCTTCTTCCGCAAGCAGCCGACGGTCAAAGGTGAAATGAAACGAGTCTGGGATAATATTGACCTTGGAGCCGCCGCCCGATACGCCGCCCAGCGTAAGCGTCGGGTGTTTGGCTGCGGCGTTATTCATCATTTCGTTTGTTTTGCGTTGTTGATGTTGGGCGTGTAACTCACGAAAACTTTCGGCGAGTTTGACGCCGTGTTCAAAGGCGTTCACACCGGAAGCGGGGTTCGAGCCGTGCGCCGCTACGCCGCGAATATGGACATCGCCCCACAATACGCCGCGATGCCCGTAGGCAACTGTATCGCCGCTACCGCCTTCGCAGACAACGCAGGCGTCAGGCGAAACGATTTTTTCTTTAGTTAAATAGCCAACGCCGCAGGCGCCGCCGATTTCTTCATCAGCGGTAAAAGAGAGTTCGATGTTCCAGGGCGGTTGGACGCCTTCGGCTTGTATGGCCTTCACGGCGAAAATTGAGGCCGCCAAACAGCCTTTCATGTCTTCCGTCCCTCTGCCGTACAAACGCGTACTTTTCAATACGGGCCGGAACGGGTCCGTTTTCCAATTAGGCGAGGCGGGCACTACATCGTAATGGCTATTGAAATGCAGCGTGCGATCCGCGCCGACGTCCCAAAGGGCGATCACGTTATAGCGCGGGTAGCCGAGCGTTTCTTTCGGAGCGTATTTCTCTTGGTATGCGTTCGGGACGCGCAACATGCGCACGTTCATCCCCATGTCTTCGACTACGTCTTTCAGAAAACCCGCACAGGCTTTGAAGTCTCGCCCCGGAGGATTTTCCGTCGGAAACGAACAGATCGCCTGAGTTAGATCAATAATTCCGCTTCGGCGCTCTTTCAAATATTTCAACATTCCATCTGTGCGAGTGGTCAACGGTTTTAGATTCATGATTGACTTCCATTGCGTTCGGTTTCTCTTTCGCGAAGCAGCCATAAGCGGGGGTATAGAAACAACAACGAAAAAATTAACAAAAGCGCCGTCGTGCTGAGTGAGCATCCATAATAATAGAGTTTTGGGAAATACTGAAACTCAATTTCATGCGTCCCGGCGCTCACTTGGACGGCCATGAGTGCATGATTGGCGCGGTAGACGGTGAGTGGTTTTCCATCTTGCGTCGCCGTCCAATGAGGTGAATAGCCTTCGGCGACTGCGAGTATCGCGTCGAAATCCGCCTGAATATCAAGCGTGAAAGAATCCGAGTGGTTTCGGTTGTATTCAATGGTTGCGTTGCCTTGCAGCCGTTGCGAGTTGGCGGCGCGTTCCGGCGCGGGGCCGTCGTTTTTATCAAAGAAGACGGGCAGCGGTTGATCGTGCGGCCATTCATTCATTTGCTCAATCATGGTTTCGATGCGCTCATATTCAATCGGAGAACGGCTTAAGTACGCCATGCCGGGACATGTTTCATTCTTCCAAACTGAGACTTCGGCTGCATCGGTGATTCGCGGCAGCGTGTTTTGAGATGCGTCGGCAAATACGCCGTAAACCAGCAAAGAAATATTAGATGTTGTGAGTTCGATGGAAACGGCGTCTATCGCCTGGTTGGTCTGTACGGGGTATATCGCCTCATACTGCCGCGCTTTGAGGTATCCAAACCGGGAGGGAATTGGAAACCAGCGATATTCTGTTGCCGGGCGGTGCGCCGCTGTATCCGGCCCATATTGGACGAACTGGTCGGCAACGTCGACGCCGATGCGAACCGGAAACGTCTGTACGGTTTGCGATGCGCTGAGAAGATGGACGCGGCCAATCTGCGCGCCTTGTTGCAGTCGCCCCGCGCCGACCGTGACCCAACGCAATAACAGGCTCTCGATCCGTTGCGGTTGTTGAAGCGAGGTTTCTACCCGGCTTGGTTCATCAATCGCCACTTGTCCTTGATAGAGCGTCAGCGTGTTGGGGCGGCCCACGATTGCGCCGACGCCGAGCATATCCAACATGCGCGGCGGCAGCGTCTTAAAGCGGATATTACGGTCGGGGTGGACGATCTCTGAGTGACCCGCCCAAGCGCGAGTGAGTTCGGCATACTGTTTTGGAATTAACGGGTCATAGCCTTGAGCGTCATATACTTGAAAGACTTCATTGAGCCGGGGGGAGATCACGGGACGGACGTAACGCATACGGATGTCCATTCCACTGTCGAGAGTTGGGTCAAACCCGCACATCCGCGCGAACGGTTGAGCGCTTTGCCAATCATGGATCGCCCGGGCGGTGCGCGGCGCTTGCATGTATGTCGAAGGCGTTGTTTCTAAAAATAAGCGTTGCGTGTATTGCGCCGATTGCGCGGCAATGAGCAGTACCAAAATGGATAGGCATACGTTGGGTTTGATCCAATTTCTCGCCATGCACGCAATTACAAGCAGCGTGAGGCCGATCCATAAACAACAGGTGAATAGCGCCCAGGCTCCATCGCTGTAGGCGCCGGGCTGAAAGGGTTGCGTTAATCCAGAATGAACCAGAGTCGAAAACAACGTGGGGTTGCTCCACGCTGCGCACAGCCAGATGGCGGACGCGATCAAACCGCCCGTCAACAGCACAACGCTGCGGCGGGGAGAGGGGGACATATTTAACAACGCTTCCGCGCCGAAGCCTGCAAAAATTGGCAGGGCCATTGCCGCCATCAATAAGGACCGGTTGGGTAGATTGAGTGCGTTCCAACCGAGCAGCCATTGATACATCAGGGGGTAGAGAACCCCTTGCCTGCCTGCGGTCAATAATGCGGCGAAGATAACGGCGAAAGTCAGCGGCCAACGCAATTGGCGCGGCATCGTCTTCCAGCCAATCGGCAAAAGCAAGAGCGCGGTTGCGCCGATGTAGCAGGTTCCTTCCCAAGGGTCGAGACGGGAAATACCCGGCTGGCTTAATCCGCCGATAAAGCACTTCCATAAATCCGCAAGAGGAATTGACCCTGCTAGCGCCTCATGTAATCCCAACTCGGTGCGTACGGTGGCAGGCAGATTGAACAGAGCGGGGATGAGCATCCCGCAGGATAATAACAGCGCTGTCAAAACCATTGCGGCGTACATAGACAATGAACGACCAAGAGATCGCGTGTTGAAGGAAGTGAACCCAATATGCAAAATGAAAGACAATAGCAGTAGGTACGCTGCTGTATGTGGAACGCCCGCTAAGATTGTCATGGAGAGAAACAAACTTGCGACCATCAGTGGAATATAAGAACCGCGTTGCAGCGCCAATAAATTAAAATAGAGAAACGCCGGCGCCCAGGCGGCGCCTTCGAGAATGCCCAGGTTTGTGATTTTACATCGCCAGTAGGTGTTCAATAAAAACGCGGACGCGCCGAAGAGCGCAGCCAGCGGCGACAGGCGAAGCCCGCGCAACAACAAATACATGCCAATTCCGCCCAGCGCATAATGAGCAATGATTAAAATAGGAAACGCCGTTTGCGCGGGCAACAACATCGCGATCCAGGCGGGCCAATAGAGCAGCTGCGCTTGCGGATTGGCGTCGCGGGGGAACCCGCAGAATTGGTAGGGGTTCCATAAGCCAACATCCGCATCGCCTTGCATTGCAACCTGGGGATAGAAAAACAGCAGGGAATCAGAGTCCAGCGGCAGTTGCCCTAAAAATGCAATGGACGAATTACAGAGCATCGCGATTGCAATCAACAGCAAGACGCTGACGGCGTCAAAGCGTTGCCAACGGGGAACTTCACAGATTGGCGGGTTCGCCATGCTTTTTTGAACTCCATGTAAAAGGTCGATGGTTATATATCAGTTCTATCGCCCGTTGTCATCGGGTGGAGCCTGGCGCATCAACCTTTGTTCCTTCGATTTTCATCTGGATAACGATATGCTCCAAACATCATAACGTGAGAGAAAAAAATCTGCAGCGGCAATGCAGCAGCGCATGATAATGACGAAACAAAAGAGGGGCGTGCCAAAAGGCCCGTTTTGGAAATTTGCCTTTGTTGACTTGGCGATTGTTTTTCTTTCGCTCGGCGCCGCTTTTTCCATACACATCCGCGAGATTTCCACGCAAAACCTGAACGTCTATATTCAATTGCTGCCGCTGATTGTGATGATTCGCCTGACATCGTATTTCGCTTTCCGGTTATATGACTATAGCCGCCCCGTGACCCAATTTGATATTTTGTATATGACGTTTTGGGCGAACCTGGCCGCGCACGGCATCGAAAGTTTGTTAATTCTCTATACGGGGACGTATTTCTCTGACCGCGCCGTATTAGGATGGGCGCCGCTTCACACCCCGAACCCTGACGCCACCGCCTACCAAATATCACGAATCATTCTAGCGCTCAATTTCTTCAATAGCTGGTTGCTGTCGGCGTTGTGGCGCATGTTGTATTTATATCGCCGCTTGCGCTGGGGCTATGACCGCACCCGCTTATTAATCGTTGGCGCCGGGCCGTTAGGCGAGAGCGTCCATCGCGACATTGAGCAATACTCACGGCTTGGTCATCACGTCGTCGGTTTGGTGGATGATGATCTCGAACCGGGGTCGGACAATGCGCAGGTATTGGGAGTAATGAATGATCTTCCGCAGCTCGTTGAACGCGAAGAAATTGACGAAATTATTGTGACCAGTCGTCGGGCGACCCGCCAAACGATGCTAGAAATTCTTACTCAATGCCGTTCGACTGGGTGCAAGGTGTACTTACTGCCGGAACTCTATGAAGTCGCCATTGGGCAAGTTGAGATTGGACAAGTGGCGGGCATCCCGCTGATTACAGTCGGTATGGCGCCGTGGAGCGACTGGAAGCGTTTCGTGAAACGCAGCTTTGATCTGGTGTTTTCGATGATTGCTTTGATTGCGCTATTTCCCGTTTTATTGGTGACGGCGATTGCGATCACGCTTGACAGTCGCGGCCCGGTGTTCTATCAGCAAACCCGCGTTGGGCGCGACGGCGCGTTGTTCCGTATACTTAAATTCCGCACCATGCGGCAAGACGCGGAAACCAAAACCGGGCCGGTGCTCGCTGATGAAGAAGACCCGCGCGTTACCCGCATTGGGCGCATCTTGCGCCGCGTTCATCTGGATGAACTGCCGCAGTTGATTAATGTGTTTAAGGGAGAAATGAGTTTGGTGGGGCCTCGTCCTGAACGGCCTCATTTTGTTGAGAAATACCGCAAAGACATACCGTTATATCGCCTGCGGGAAAGTATTCGCCCCGGCATGACGGGCCTCGCGCAGATTCATGGATTTTACAAAACGCCGATGGAACACAAACTGCGTTACGACCTCGCTTACGTCAACAACATGACGTTTCTTCTCGACATCAAAATCATCTTCAATACCGTACGCGTATCGCTTTCCGGGCATGGGACAATTTGAATTGTGAACTCAATGATTGCGCGGGGAGGGCGAGTCTCCCGACGAGCCGCGAACTATCGAAATGTATGCTCTTTATTGCGGCTCACCAGGAGGTTCGCCCTCCCCAAAAATCACCACTACCATTGGTGGGTTAAGAACTTATCCTCCGTCTAAAATTTCGCAGCAGAGACACACCGAACCATGACGCAATCACCCCGGTGGAAACAGATCGACCGTCTTCTTTGTCTTGGATTTATTCTCTTCAACGGAACCCATCATCGCTTTATAAAAATCTTCGCCATACTCACGCGTTTTGACGACCACTGGCATTGGCGTGGCGTGTCCGAGGATGAGCGCCTGCTGTTTGCTGTCGAGCGACGCCAATACGTTGCGCAACGCCGCTGCCCCCGATACGCCAGTGAATACCGCATTGATATCTTTTTCATCGTTCAATAGCGCGGTCACGCGGGTTCCTAACTGGGAAAGTATTTCGTCGTCGATCCCCGAAGGCCGCTGATCGACCACCAGCAGCGAGACGAAATACTTACGCAATTCGCGCGCGATGGTTCCAAAAATTGTCTGGCGCGCAGCGGCGGGATTCAAAAACTTGTGCGCCTCTTCGATGGTAATCATCAGTGGGCGCGGGCGGTCTTCGAGTTTCTGCGTCGCCATATATTTTTCCGCCTGATTGACCCATGTCTCATGGATGCGGCGGCTGATCAGGTTCGCGACCAGCAGGTACGACAACATGCTGGAGACGCGGCCAAATTCGAGGTCAATGTTGCGCCCCTGTTGCAACTCTTGAATCAATCGCCGAACGCCGACGCGGTTGGATTTGACATGCTCCTCATCTTTGTGCGCTTTTTCTGTGACGAAGGGCAGGTTGCGCACCGCACTTAATTTTCGGTACAACGCCGCCAGGCTTTCTTTGTTGGCGCCGATCTCTTCGGCGAAGTCTTTCATTCCCGCCGGGTCTTGGTCGAGCAACTCGCTAAGCCATTTTTTCTTGAAGCGGTTGCGTAAGATGTAAGCCGTTTCGATGGCGGTAGTGTGCAGGTTGAGTTCATCCTGCAGCGGCGCGATGTCTTCAACGTCGATCTCGCTGAGGGGAATCTCAAGTTCCAGATCGACGCTGACGTTACGCGCGCGGGCGGATTCAGGATCAAGCGTGCAGATGAGCACCTGCTGCCCGAACAGGTTTTTGAGGCCCTTCACAAACGTGTCTTTGCCAGAGCCGGATTCCTTGCGCGTCTGCCAGCCGTATTCGCTGTGCATGTCAAAAATCAGGTTGACGGCTTTGTTGTTGCGGATAATGCCCGCAAGGATGAGCCGCGTTAAAAACGTCTTGCCCGTCCCGGTTTTTCCGAAGACGCCGTTCGAGCGTTCGATCAAACGGTCGAGGTCGAGGCACACTTCGATGTCGTCCATGTCGATGGGCGAGCCTAGGTTAAAGAAGCGCTTGCTCTCGTCTTCTTTGCCGAAAATTTTGTCGATATCAATAGATTGCGCGCTCCACACAGTCGAGAAGTGCACCGGGATGCTCTTGACCGGGCGCAAGTCTTCATCGCGCTTGATGGTTTCTTTTCGCTCGACCATCAGCATCGGTTTGAGCGAAAGCGTGGCGTAGGTGTGGTCGCCCGCTAATACGTCGCTGAGCAACGATTCCCGCGCGGGCGGATCGCGCAGGATCGACGCGCTGGAGGCGTCGAGGCGTACATCCGTTATCATCGAGAAGAAATCGAGTTGCTTGCCCTCGACCACGACGAACTTGCCCGCGCGCACTTCTTCGACCGAGACATCGGGGTCAAGCCGCATCTCAAGCCCATCGCTGAGCGAGCCGGAGGTGACCACGCCCAGGCGGTCCTCTTCATTACGGGGAGTCAGTTTTTCAGCCATTTATCCAGTCGCGCCATCATCCGGCGCAGGGTTTCGTAGTCGTCGCGGTAGAGTTGCGAAAGTTCTTTGCCGATCTTTACCGCTGCGGCTTTGTCGGTTTCGAATTCATCGCTTCGTTTGAGCGACGACAGTTCATCTTTTCGATTAACGCCACTCGCTTGAAGAAGGTTGATGCATACCTTCAGCAGCAATTCTTCGGACGACGCCCGGCCTGAATCATAGATCAGGCGAAAGAAGCCCAGGTCGGATGCGATTGTCTGCATGAGTTCATTGCCGCAATGCGCGACGCCCGCGTGCAGCCCCGGCGGGCGGCTGGGAAGCCCATATAAAAAGCGTCCATTGACGATTTCACCGATGAGAAGCGCTTGAAACTGCTTGCGCATCAGGGCGAACAATTGCGGATGCTGCGCGGGGAGTTGGTCTTCGGCGATTCCGGTCATGGCGGGCTTGCGATAGCCTTCGGGACCGACCACTTCGACGTTAAACACCACCGCGACGCAGCGGCTCGACTTGCCCGCGCACACCAGCGAGCCGAAGCCGGGGCCGTCAACTTTGAGTTTGCTTTGTCCGGTGATTTCGGTGGTGCTGGTTTGGATGATTTCGCCGATTATTTCGCTCATCAATTCGCCCATGTCGAGAATAGATGAACCAGTATGGCGCCATCCGATGATGCGGCAATCCCTGAGTTTGCGTCCGGCGTCTTGATTTCCCTCATGGCGGGGTTATGATTTCAATCGTTCTCAGGGGCTGTAGCTCAGCTGGGAGAGCGTCTGAATGGCATTCAGAAGGTCAGGGGTTCGATCCCCCTCAGCTCCACAAACCCTCCCCATCCCAGTGAAGTCTTTTCACCTTAACTGAAAATATACTTATTCCACTTAACAACCAAGGTAGGGTGGGATCGCGCCAGCAGCCTACCAAGTAATGTATCAATCGTTTGAAATGCCGGGTTAAGAACCCGGCCTGCAATGCTGGATTGCAATTTCATCAAAGATTGTCAATCTTTGTCAGTGCGGATACAATATTAAAAGATAGAGCGAAGGGTTTTCAATTATGCATGTATCCCTGACGGAACGGCTTGAAGAGTTCGTTAAAGAAAAAGTCGAGAGCGGACTTTATAACAACTCCAGCGAAGTGGTACGTGAGGCGCTGCGGCTTTTAGAGCAAGAAGACCAACTTCGCAAGATTAAACTCGAGCGGCTGCGTGATGCGATCCGCGTTGGCGACGAACAATTCGCTCGCGGTGAATTCAGCAACCGCACCATCGACGACATCATTGCCGATAATGAAGCCGCCGCAAAAAAATCCCGCAAATAAAATGTCTCCATACAGATTGGGTGGCAAGGGCAAGGCCGCGAAGCGGGCAGCCCTTGATAATTTTTCCCTCATCCTAACCTTCTCCCAGAGGGAGAAGGGATTTGGTTGTCACTCCACTTAGCGTTGGCGTCATTCACGAGCGCAGCAAAAGCAGCCCACCGGAATGAACTACACGACGCACAGACATGCAATGAAATAGAATATTGCACTTAGAACCGAAAAAAATGTCCGAATATGGTTCCAATTAGTCCAGGTGCGGCAGTATTCGAGCCAATAGGTCTCCGTTTCTTTGTCCTCAAAATTCATCGAATCTAATCGTTGATTCATTGGCACATTACAGACGCCTGTGACTAAAATTACGCCAAAGAAATAAGTAAGCCCTCCAGCAAGGGTCCACCAAAATTCATTGTGAGTCGCGTAGAAAAATGAAAAAATCATAAGTGAAAATGAATAAGGAACCATCCCCATCAACAAGACCATAAAAATGGAACGGTATACCTTCCGGTTGATGAGTTGCATACATTCAATGCCGGCAGCGGGATTGGCGGCGTCAAGCGATCGCATGATGAAATCGGAAAACGCTAAAAATATTCCCGCCACGAGTCCGCATGATAATGCGGCGATGCTGCATCCAATTAGTAATAAATGAGTCGTCATTTTTACGCTCCCAAGCACTTAAAATCAGCGTTATTTTGAGGCGATTGTAGGCCAAGGCCGCGAAGCGGGCTTCGCTTTGCTCGCGATGACGCGAATGGCAGTTTTTTTCTTCATTTGCAAAAAAGTCGTATTATGGTAGTTTTATATATACTTGCCCGCAATTGTTCCTGCGGCTATTTCGATTCATATTTGGTAAAGGGGCTATGAAAATTTTAAACTCATGTCGTGGATTTACATTGATTGAACTTTTGATTGTGGTGGCGATAATCGGCATCCTCGCGGCGATTGCGGTGCCTAATTTTCTGAATGCCCAAGTCCGCGCCAAACTCTCGCGCGTCTATGCCGACCAACAGGCGCTTTCAACCGCGATCCAGATGTATAGTTTCGATCATGGCCGCTCGCCGATTGGTTCACTTGAGGGCGTTTCGCTGGGAATCTATTCCGCCAATGATCGCCAGGCGCTCAAGGCGTTGACTACGCCGACAGCCTATATGGGCGCATTGCCCTTTGACCCATTTATGAAAGGCGCTGGCGGGACGCTCGATTCCGACACCAACCGGGCGTCATTTACCTACAACAGTATGGAAAACCCTGATTGGCGCGGCGGCAACTACCAAATGGCTTATGAAGCGGGCTATCGCTGGTATATGTTTTCGCCCGGCCCGGCGAATACTCAAGGCGCGCCTTGGCCAGACTATTTGCTGGCGTCAAATAACGCCCGCTACAGTGGTCAGCCCGAAGACCCCAAAGACCGCGTTTACAAAGCAAGCAACGGTATCTCGTCACAGGGGTGGATTATCCGCTCCAGCGCGGGGCAGTATGAATAAATCTGGTTCATCCGGTAAGTGAGTACTTGCATTGATGGATGGTCATGATTTTGATTACGAAAACGTATCCCGGCGTATCAATAATTGAAAAACCAATTCAGGCATGGGTGCAACTCTGGGAGCGCCTGTGCATAAGGGTCTGAAAGCCCGCACTGAAGCGAGCAGAGTTGTACCCATGCCACATGCGATGAAACCTCAATTCAATTTATAAAAAAGCACTCAATTTACGGAAGAACCATATTACAATATGCTGCAAACAGTACCTATAATATGCGCTTGATGAAAAGACAACAAAAATATTACTGAATAAATCAGATTTAAAACGCTTCGTTTTTGGCGGCTAAGTGCTTTAATTTATTTAATACACAAAAACATTAATATATATTCGTTGAAACAACGCACACACTAAGGAACTGAAGATATGAGCGAAGCTCCAACCAGAAAAATCACACTCATTCCCGGCGACGGCATTGGCCCTGAAGTGGTCAACGCGGCGCGCAAGATCATCGAAGCCGCTGGCGTGAAAGTTGAATGGGAAGAATGCGAAGCCGGCGCTGTTGTCTTTAAAAAAGGCTTGGCCTCCGGCGTCCCCCAAGAAACCATCGATTCAATTCACCGAACGCGGGTCGCGCTGAAAGGGCCGCTGCAGACGCCCGTCGGCTATGGCGAGAAAAGCGCCAACGTCACCTTGCGCAAAATGTTTGAGACTTACGGCAACATCCGCCCGGTGCGCGAGATGCCCAGCGTGGCGACGCCCTTCGTCGGACACGACGTGGACGTAGTTGTCGTTCGCGAAAACGTCGAAGACCTCTACGCCGCCATTGAGCACATGCAAACCCCCGGCGTTGCGCAGGGGTTGAAACTCATCAGCCAAAAAGGCTCCGAAAAAATCATGCGGCTGGCGTTTGAATACGCCCGCTCGCAGGGCCGCAAACTGGTGCACTGCGCGACCAAAGCCAACATCATGAAACTCACCGAAGGCACGTTTAAGCGCGTTTTCGAACGGGTCGCGCCAGAATACCCCGACATCGAAGCGCAACACATCATTATTGATAACTGTGCGCACAAACTCACCATGCACCCGGGCCAGTTCGACATCATCGTCACCACCAACATGAACGGCGACATCCTTAGTGATTTGTCGTCTGCCTTGGTGGGCGGACTCGGCTTCGCGCCTTCAGCAAACATCGGCAACGAAGTCGCCATGTTTGAAGCCGTCCACGGCACCGCGCCCGACATCGCGGGCACTGGCAAAGCCAACCCGACCGCGCTGGTTCTTTCCGCGATCATGATGCTGCAACACATCGCCGAATTTGAGGCCGCTTCGCAAATCGAACACGCGTTGTTCGCCACGCTCGAAGAAGGCAACAAACTCACCAGTGACGTCATCGGTTCGCGCGGCGTCACCACCGACGAATTCACCGCCGCCATCATTGAGAACCTGGGCAAGAAGAGCACGAAAGTATCCGACCGCGAGTTTAAGCCCATTCTTTTGCCGCAAGTGACCCGCGACCCCGACATGGTCAAGGCAGAAAAACGCGAAGTCATCGGCGCTGACATCTTCATCGAAGAAGGCTGCACGGCGGGCGACCTGGGCGAAGACCTCAAAGCGCTGACGGTAGGAACGCCGTTGTTGCTCAAAATGATCTCAAACCGCGGTACGCAAGTCTTTCCGCTGACCGATAATTTAACCGACTGCGTCGATCACTGGCGCTGCCGCTTTTTGTTGGACAAAAAAATGGACGCCGATGAAGCCGACGGCGTCATTACTGATTTTCTGGTCCTCCTGCGCGGCAAACACCGCTGGATGCACGTCGAGAAGTTGCAGGTTTTTGACGGAGAAAACGCCTTCACCAAAGCGCAAGGCGAAGATTAATATAGACTGGCGAGTTTTTGATCGACCGTTAAAATTCCATTTAAGGATTGACACGGCGCGGCTGAAACTTACAATAAGGTAAATTGTCAGAAAGACAGTGAAGAGGAGTAGTAAGCGTCACTGCGAACATACAGAGAGCCGAAATTTGCTGAGAACCGGTTGTTCGAGCCGCTGAACTCGCCTTGGAGTCGCCTTCGCAAACGCCGAAAGGCTTGTAGTTGAGGCCGGGTCGCGCCCGTCATCACGCGTAACGAAGGGCGGTTGGGTTTCCAATCGCTGAACCAGGGTGGTACCACGAGGAACGCACAACGCCTCGTCCCTGCAATACGGGACGGGGCGTTTTCTATTTTTCGCCCATTTTCGCAAGTAGCAAATAAGCAATACCGAAAGGAGGTGGGTTCCGTGCTCGCCCTAACAGACGAAAGCGACCTTAGCGACTTAACAGACTTAACCAAGGCCCAATCGGCGGCGCAACCCACCGCCCAACACAGAAAGAGGATAATCACATGAGCAAGCCCAATGACAAAATCATTGTTTTTGATACCACCCTGCGCGACGGCGAACAGTCGCCCGGGTTCAGCATGAACATCAAAGAGAAAATCGAATTCGCCTTTCAATTGAAGCGCCTGGGCGTCGACGTGATCGAGGCGGGCTTCCCTATTTCGTCTGAAGGCGATTTTGAAGCGGTCAAAGCGGTCGCCAAACAAGTTGACGGCCCGCAAATTTGCGGCTTGGCGCGCGCGTTAGAGAAAGACATCGACCGATGCTGGGAAGCCGTACAGCATTCCAACAATCCGCGCATCCATACCTTCATCGCCACCAGCGACGTGCACCGTGAAAAGAAGTTGAAGAAGACCGAAGCCCAGGTACGCGACATGGCGGTCAAGGCGGTTAAACACGCCCGCCAATACACCGACAACGTCGAGTTCTCCACCGAAGACGCCGCGCGCACCGGACGCGAATATATCTGCACCGTCATCGAAGCCGCCATCGACGCTGGCGCCGCAACCATTAACGTCCCCGATACGGTGGGCTACTCAAACCCGTGGGAATTCGGCTCGCTGATCGAATATATCTTCGAGCATGTGCCCAACGTCAACGACGCCGTCATCAGCGTCCATTGCCATAACGACATGGGCTTGGCGGTGCCCAACTCACTGGCCGCCGTACGAGCGGGCGCGCGCCAGATCGAGTGCACCATCAACGGCATCGGCGAACGCGCCGGAAACGCCTCGCTCGAAGAATTGGTAATGAACATCGTCACCCGGCAGGATTGCTTCCCTTACAAGGTTGACGTGAAAACTGAGCAGATTTATCCGACCAGCCGTTTGCTGACCCGCTTCACGGGCATCGGCGTACAGCCCAACAAGGCCATCGTCGGCGCCAACGCCTTCGCGCACGAAGCGGGCATCCATCAGGACGGCGTCCTCAAAGAACGCACGACGTATGAAATCATGTCGCCGGAATCCGTCGGCTGGGCAGGCAGTTCGATGGTGCTGGGCAAACACTCCGGGCGCCACGCCTTCGCGACCCGCATTCAGGAACTGGGCTTCCATTTGGAAGACAAAGAACTGGAAGACGCCTTCAACGCCTTCAAAGATTTGGCGGATTTGAAGAAAACCGTCTTCGATGAAGACCTGATCGCCATCGTCGGCTCGCAGGCGCAATCCGAAGAAAACTGGAAATTCAAATACAACCACTTGTGGTATTCGAGCGACCCCGACAAGAAGCCGAAAGCCAAGGTCAAACTCGAAACCGCCGATGGGATCATCGAAGGCGAGAGCGACGGCGACGGCGCAGTTGATGCGGCGTTTTCCAGCATCAAAACGCTGACCAATATGGAAGACGCCGTCTTGATTGACTATCACGTTGGCGCAGTCACGCGAGGCGCGGACGCACAAGGTTCAGCGAACCTGGTGTTGCGCAACGGCGACAAGCAGGCGACCGGACGCGGCGTCGATACCGACGTGGTACGCGCCAGCGCGAAGGCCTTCGTCAACGCGGTCAACAAACTCGTCGCCGACAGCGGCAAAGAAAAAACAGAGGTGGTGTGAGCACGGTTTTGTCATTGCTTAGTTTTTGTCGGGTGGGTTCTTAATCCCATCGGTTCAACCATCCAATTAACCGTAATATTTAATAGGGCGGGCTTGTTCGCGGCGACGAATAACCCGCCTTTTCATTTATATAGTGGTTGCCCGAATTTAAGCCCGCACCGAAGCGAGACGCGCCCAACCTGTCGCCAAAACGCCTTCATGCAATCAAAAAAAAATCCGCACCAGAGCGATGCGGATTGGTAGTCAAAAACCCGGCGGGAGCAGTCGCGCCCCCGCCAGTTAATTTGTTGGTTCAATTAGAGCGCTTCGTTTGAGCGCTCACCGGTGCGGATACGGACCGCATCGTTAAGATCATAGATAAACATTTTGCCGTCGCCGACCTGCCCGGTGTTCACCGCGCTGCGAATGGTGTCGATCACGCGTTCGGTCATGTCTTTCTTCACGACGACTTCAACCTTGATCTTGGGTTGAAACTCGACGGTGTATTCGCGCCCGCGATAAATTTCCTGGTGACCGCGCTGACGGCCATAGCCGCGCACTTCGGTCACGGTCATACCGACGACGCCCAGTTCTTCGAGGGCCGTTTTCATCGCGTCTAATTTATGCGGACGAATAATGGCTTCAATTTTATTCATGATGTTACTCCCTGTAGGAGCCAATCGGGCTCATTCCCGTATCGGCATGATTATACGCCACTTCTCCGTGAACGCTTAGGTCAAGACCCATGGTTTCGTCTTGTTCGGCAACCCGCAACGGCATGAACAGGCCAATGACTTTCAAGAAGATAAACGTCCAGACGCCCGCCCACGCAGCAGCAGCAACAACGCTGACAAACTGAATCCAGACTTGATTGGCGTTGCCTGCGATCAACCCTTCTGCGCCGACCGTCGCGAAAATGCCGGTGGCAATTGCGCCCCAGGTTCCCGCCAGGCCGTGTACACCGAACACGTCGAGCGAGTCATCGTAACCAAACATCGGCTTCAACGTATTCACGCCGATGAAACTCACCACGCCTGCGCCAACGCCGATCACGATCGAAGGCAACACTTCAACCCAACCCGCTGCGGGAGTAATTCCGACCAAGCCCGCTACAGCGCCCGTTGCGCAACCCAGCAGCGTGGGCTTGCCGTTGGTAATCCATTCGATCAACGCCCAGGTCAATCCCCCCGCTGCAGCAGCCGTATTGGTGTTAATGAAAGCCAGCGCCGCCAAACCATCAGCAGCCAACGCGCTGCCCGCGTTGAAGCCAAACCAGCCCACCCAAAGCAACGCAGCGCCGATCAGGGTCAAGACAATGCTATGAGGCGGTTTGATGCTATTGGGGAAACCGTTACGCTTACCAACCAGCATACAGGCCACCAGGGCGGAAAACCCGGAACTAATATGGACCACCGTGCCGCCCGCGAAATCAAGCGCATGGCTCTCACCCCATAAACCGCCCGGCCCTAACCAACCGCCGCCCCACACCCAATGGCACAAGGGAGCATAAACGATGGTCGTCCAGAGAAGCATGAAGATCACATAAGCGCCGAATGTCATACGCTCAGCAATGGCGCCGCTAATCAACGCGAAGGTGATGATAGCGAACGTCCCTTGGAACATGACCCAAAGCAGGTGCGGGATCGTCAAACCGGGAGCGACGTCCTCGTAGCCGATTCCCTGCAAGCCGAAGTAATTCAGCCCGCCGATAAACTGATTGACGTCATCGCCAAACGAAAGCGTATAGCCAATCAACACCCAATGAATGCTGATAAAACACAGCGCGAAAAAACTGTGCATCAGCGTCGAGAGAACATTGCGTTGACTGACGAGACCGCCATAGAACAACGCCAGACCCGGCGCCGTCATCATAATGACGAACGCAGTCGAAACGAGAATCCAGGCGGTGTTGCCTGAATCAATCGCCGCTTCTTCTTGCGCAAACGCAGGAACCGCAGCGAGCACGAGAAGTACGGCGAGAAAACCAATACGACGGAGAACGAGAGATGCTTCAAAACAGTTCATTGGGTAACCTCCCAAAAATAAAAATTACTTGGCATTATGCACATTGAACGAAGATATTACAAGAATAAGAGGACAAAATCGCCCAAGTAGAAGCAAGACACATAGCAGATTAGAATTAAGTTAGTTAAATCAAATCTGTCAATTAAAACCTATACAGAAATCAACCGAACCGAACTTTTTTAAAAAGATCGCGCCCATTTTTTATTGGTGCGCTTTCCACCCGCTGTTACCCGCCGGGCTTGTTGCTCGAAACATCCCAATGGATGGGATATCGCCCCAGCAATCGCCATTACCATCGCCAATCGGTGACGGAGCAATTGGCAGGTCGCCGACAACATCAGCAAGCGCCATCCCCGCCGCTTTCGCCGGGCTATCGGGTTGAAGATGAAAATCCCCCGATTGCGCATCAACAAAACGCGGGTCTTCTTGAACCAGGTTGCCGAATGTTTCGCCGGGCAAGTTGGCCCGTGAAAAGTTCGCGTTCTCTGTGTGATAAATCAAATTATGCCCAAAGCGAAATGTTTCCGGCTTGGCGCCGCCGCCGATGTTCACCAGCGTATTCACCCGCGCGTCAATCAGCACAATGTTGTTGGCAAAGACATTATTTGATGATTGCGCAAAACGCTCCGCTGTATTTTCCTGCAAAATTCGCGCGACCCATTTTTGTGGATGGTCGATCACGTTATGAGCAAACAATCCGTTGATGCAGCCGACAAACGCAATCGCCGCCTGGCTTCCCGTAAACAGGTTGGCAATCACTTGAATATCAGACGCCTCATAGGGCGCGTCAATCGGACGAAAATACTCCAGGCCCGTGCTGCCGCCCATGTTCACCGCCCGGTCTGTGATGTCGGTGAACTGGTTGGCGTATATCAATACGCGGGCGGATCCGCCCTTTGCCTGAACGCCCGACGACCCGCCGTCGCCGAACCAGCAATGAGCAATCACGCCGTCATGGCAGCCCACCATGTCAATATACGAGCCGCTGCTTCCGGGGCGCTCAATCCGGCAATTTTCAATGCGGAAATGGTCCAGGCCGGACAGTTTGATCCCGTCGTGATTGCCATCGGGGCCGATATCTCTGACAGTCAAACCGCGTAGAACCACATGATGCGCAGGCGTGTCAAACGACATGCCGTCATCAATGTTGAGTCCATTCGAGGCAGCGCCTTCGACGCCGAAATTCTCCAACACCACATACGCGGGATCGGTCAATTGGATTGCGGTGTTTCCACCGGAGAAAACCGCCTCGCCTTCATCCGGCCCGGTGATCTTGATTGGCTGCGTTGCTGTACCTTTCAGGTTGGCGATGTGTTGCCCCGCGATGTGATTGCCGGATGCTAAGTGGATGATGGTTCCTGGAGAGGCTTCACGCGCTGCGCGTTCTAAGGTGCGGTAGGGGTTCGCCGCGCCGCCGTCATTGTCGTCTGAGCCGCCGGGCGAGACGTAGAATTCGGTTGAATAGACCGCGCCGTCGTCAAACGCAGGCGGTAAGGCGCACTCTTGCGCATAAGAAAACGGAAAAGCAACGATACAAAGAACAATGATGAAATTGAAGCGCATACCATACCCTCGTTAATATTGAGTTTTCATTGATGATATCACGGAACCGCCCTTCCGGTTGAAAGGACGGTTCCGCTTAACGAGAGATTTGATGCATTCTACGCCGGGCATGTCCCAGCGATTGTTTACAGTGCTTCTTCGGATCGTTCGCCAGTACGAATACGGATCGCATCCGCAATGGCGTAGATGAAGATTTTACCGTCGCCAACCTGTCCGGTGTTGACCGCATTGCGAATCACATCGACAACGCGTTCAGTCAGGTCTGCTTTGACGGCGATTTCAACTTTAATCTTGGGCTGAAAGGCCACCGTGTATTCACGGCCGCGGTAGAGTTCATGATGTCCGCGCTGACGGCCAAATCCTCGTACTTCGCTGACCGTCATACCTGTTACGCCCAATTCTTCTAAGGAAGTCCGAAGGTCTTCCAATTTATGGGGCCGGATAATCGCTTCTACTTTATTCATTATTGTTATCTCCTTAGCGTCTGGTTCAATGTAGTTCTGTTTTGCTCAACCGGCCGAATTAGCGGCTGGTCACGACCGAAAAGTCTGAGTAAGCGGATGCGCCGTGTTCGCCGAAGTCGAGACCTTCCATCTCTTCTTCTTCGGAAACCCGCAGACCAATCGTAGCTTTCACCAGACTAAAGATAGCGAAGGACACTATGAACGTCCATAAGAAGCCTGCTCCAACGCCGATGAACTGTGTGACCAACTGGCTAGCGCCGCCGCCGAAGAACAGGCCGTTGACGCCGCCAAAGGCTTCTTGCGCGAACAGACCCGCAGCAATCGTGCCCCAGGCGCCGCAGACGCCGTGGACGGAAACCGCGCCGACAGGATCGTCAATGCCCATGTTCTCAATGGCGAGAACAGAGATCACAACGATGATGCCGCCGAGAAAGCCGATGATGATGGCTGAAACCGGGCTGACGTTGTAGCAAGGGGCGGTAATGGAAACCAAACCAGCCAATGCGCCGTTGAGCGACATGCCTGCGTCAGGCTTTCCGAATTTGATCCAAGCGGTAACCATCGCGCCGATGGCGCCCGCCGCCGCCGCCAAGTTGGTGGTTACGGCGATCACTGCCATGTCGCCGCCAACCGCTGTTGTGGAACCGGGGTTAAAGCCAAACCAACCCAACCACAAAATGAAGACGCCCAAGGCCGCCATCGGAACATTGTGGCCAGGGATAACGCGCGGCTTGCCGTCTGCGCCATACTTGCCAATACGGGGGCCGAGAACAATGGCGCCCGCGAGGGCCGCCCAACCACCGACAGAGTGAACAACGGTCGAACCGGCGAAGTCAATAAAGCCCAGGCCTTCGAGCCATCCTTCACCTGCAAACAAACTGCCCCACGCCCATGAACCGAAGACGGGGTAAACTAAACCAGTGATGAAGACGGTGTAAACCAAGTAGCCTTTAAACTTGGTGCGCTCCGCCATCGCCCCTGAAACAATCGTCGCTGCCGTCGCGGCAAACACGGTCTGGAAAATCCAGAAGGTATACGTCCAATATTCGGGGCTGCCGTCTTCGGCGAACATATAGCCGAAGAGCGCGAAGCCATCGGTGCCGATGAAGCCTTTATATGTTGTCCCGAACATCAACCCAAAGCCGAACAGGAAGAAAATGATCGAACCGATAGAGAAGTCCATCAGGTTCTTCATCATAATGTTCACCGCATTTTTGGCGCGAGTGAACCCGGCTTCCACCATGGCGAAACCGGCTTGCATAAAGAAGACCAAAAACGCCGCTAAACACGTCCACAAAATATTCGCATCATCTCGTAATAATGATAATTCCGTTTCGGCGTCAAACGCCGCTTCTGCATCTTGTGCACTGGCAACGCCAGAGAACATAACGGTTGCGATCACTAAGACCGCAAGAATACTGAACCAACGATTCGCCCGTTCTGACTGAATTCGCATGGACAGGATTCTCCTTTCACAGTTCAATTTGGATTTAATAAGAATCTTTTGGCGACCGCCCTTCCCGGGGTGAGAGACAGTTCAACCAATAGCAAAAAAGCCACAATTGCTTCTTCTTCTATGGGCAACTGTCATGCCAATCCTACCAATCAGTAGGCGAGAGGAGAGTAAGGCATTGAAAACAGGCAGGTTAAGTTAGACAAAACGAGAACAGATTGGAGCAGCGCCCACAAAAACCCTACATGAATGTAGTTGAAATCCAACCATGCTGCTCAAAAAGTGACAATACAATCTGAACAGAAACAGACTCAGAAATCCGCTGCGTTCAAAATTGACTCTCCAAATTTATTCATGTTTTTTCATCTGTTTTAATTACATTTGCTCATTTCTAGTTATATCGTGACGAAGTGAAATTTATCCTTTATAGTTCTCAAGATACATAATTTGAATTGCATTTGTTTTTCAGAGGAATGGATTGATGAACTTTATTCAGCGCAATGCAGCCATCGCATGTTTTATGTTTTTTCTAAGCATAACTAGCAGCCAAAGCCAGGTCGTCATTAACGAAATTCACTACAACCCGCCCGATATCGGAACCGAAGACGGCCTCTTTCGCGAATTCATCGAACTCTATAACGCAGGCAGCGAAAGCGTCGATCTGACCGGATACGCTTTCGATGACGGAATTACGTATACGTTCCCAGACAATGCAAGCATTTTTCCCGGGCAATATATTGTTCTTGCGAAAAATTTAAACCATAGCGTCTGGCGCAATAGTTCCTTTCGCATCTTTGGCCCGTATGAAGGCCGCCTCGATAACGGCGGCGAGCGCGTCACGCTGCGAAATGCGCAAGGCATAATTGTCGAAACCATCCGTTATAACGACGCCCCGCCCTGGCCGCGCGGAGCAGACGGCTATGACGCATCGCTAGAGCGCGTTGATCCAACTACGCCAACGGATGACTCTCATTCCTGGCGGGCGTCAACCAATCCAGGCGGAACCCCCGGCGCAGTGAACTCGGTGCATGGAACGCCGCCCTACCCCACTCTGACCGAATCAACCTTCACCCCCTCAAACCCGACATCGTCCGACGCAGTGCAGATGCAAGTCACGTTAGACGCGCCCGCGTTAATTGAATCGGTATTTCTGAACATTGACGACGGCGCCAATGAAATCACCGGGACCACCGTCTTTGAATCCGCCAGTCCATGGCGGTTCTGGAAAGGGACCACTGCGCCTTCGGACGCTTCCGAATGGACAACGCTAGCGTTCCGGGATTCAAACTGGCAAAGCGCGCAAGGCGGCTTCGGCTACGGCGACCTGGACCGCGTCAATACAACGCTAAACGACATGCGCAGCAATTACTCAACGCTGTATCTCCGAAAAGCCTTTTCACTGCCCACCCTAAGCGCCCGTCAGGCGTTTTTTCTCGACATTTACTATGACGACGCCTTTATTTGTTATATCAACGGCGTTGAAGTCGCCCGCGAAAACGCGCCGGATACTTACACCAACAATTCACTTGCGGCAGGCGGCCATGAGTCGAATTCGCTTTCGACATTTGCTCTGCCCCATTCGGTTTTCACGCAGGGCGAAAACGTCATTGCGCTGGTCGGCTTCAATATCTCGCTGGGGGGCAGTTCTGACTTCGTGCTGGCGCCGTCGCTGCGCTATCAAGACAACAACTCATCACGAATCGAGATGACGAAAACGGCGCAAACCAACGCCAGCGCCATTTATCAAGCGACGCTGCCCCCGGCGCCGTCGCAAACCATTGTCCGAACCAACCTGACAATTCAACTGACGGACGGCGGCGATGTGACCTTGCCGCATTCCGCCGAACCCACGCCGTTTCTTTCGTATTTCGTTTATGACAATGAGATCGAATCGACGCTGCCGCTGCTTTGGACCATGCAGCCGAAATCCAGTCCCTTGTTGACCAATGGACGCACCTACGGCGCGGCGGTCGCGTTGCCCATTGGCGCCGCGCATCCAACGCTTTTCGATGGTGCGCTCATCATACCCTCCGAGAGCGGGCGCGAGAAAATTCGCTTCATCAAAGGCGCAGAATTTTTCGGCGACCGCACCATCAATGTCATCCCCGAAGTTCCAACCGGCGGCACCAACGCGGGCATCAGTTCGCCTTATCGTGAGCATTTGGGCTATTGGTTCTTCAGTCAGATGGGCGTGCTGTCGCCCTGGGGTGAATTCTACCGGACGATTGAACTGCCCTTCTCAACCCAAAACACCCAACGTCAACAACTGGTATTTCAACAAATCAACGAACGCTTTTTAGAAATGCACGGGCTTGACTCAAACGCGGATTTATACAAGCTCGAGCGCCGCGCCAACCCCAACTGGGAAAAACACACCAACCTCGCCGAAGGCAACGCCAGCATTAACGAATTGCTCAACGCGTTAAATTCATCCCGCCGCGAGACCATTGAGACCCGTTTTAATCTCGACAACATGCTGGCCTTTAGCGCCGCTTCGATTTTCACCAGCAACTGGGACGGCTACTGGCAAAATTATTGGACGTACCTCGACCCCGCCACCAACCGCTGGGAAATGTACCCCTGGGACCTGGATTGGATTTGGGGCGCCACCCCGCCGCCCAACACGGGGCCGATGTACGCTGAGATGCCGCTATCGTTTCCCATTGACGGCAACGCCATCGGCGACCGCAACGTATCGCGCCCGGCAGGCCCCGTCACCTCGCCGATGCACCAAGACCCTCAGTATTATGAGGCCTACATCCAACGCTTGAGCGACGAATTTAACCATACCTTCGGGCAGGCGTTTCTCTTTGCGAAAATTGATGCCGACCAACAACAATTGTTAGCGGATTTAGCATTACTCAACCAGCAGACGGGACGTAATGTGGGGCAACGGATACAGCAGATACAAAGTTCGTATGAAACCTTAAAAGAATACATCATCCGCCGCCGCGCTTATCTGCAACCCCGTTTGCCGCAGAGCGTCAACGACTGGGCGGTCTATGAATAAACCACCCTCGACTAAAGTCGAGTGGTTTGGTTAGCGGATAAATCCGCCTCAAAATTCACAGGTTCTCCCCCCGAAGTTTGGGGGGGGGAGTTAGAGGCAATGTCATTGACTTAAGCCTTTTAGCCCCTCTTTTTAAGGGGGGACGGCGCTGAAAGCGCCAGGGGGGATTCCAAAACAGCACAAATAAAGCGATACATTCAAGCAATATTTCAAGGGCTGGCTTCATTTTATTCAGCCTTGCCCTTGCCACCCCTTAAGTCAATGACATTGGGCTAGGGGGGATTCTGATGCACCCGCGCCGTAGGTATGGCATTAAAAAAGCCTGCATCCAAAATGAATGCAGGCTTTCGGTTTTATCTATAGGAAAATTGCTTAGTTGGCGCTGCGGACAATACTTCCGTTGACGCGCGCCGCTTCCGGGCGTTCATATTCAAAGAAGCCCTTGCCCGACTTCACGCCGAGGTGGCCCGCCCGTAACAGTTTTTTCAACAGGGGGCACGGACGGTATTTGATTTCGCCGAGTTCATGGAACAAGTGGTCCATTTGAAATACGACGGTATCAAGCCCCATCGCATCCGCGTAGTGCAGCGGCCCCAGTTGCATCCCGCAGCCCAACATCATGGCTTTGTCGATGTCTTCCGCAGACGCGACGCCTTCCATCAAGGCGTAAACCGCTTCGTTGATTAAAGGAACCATAATACGCGTGGTGACATAGCCCGGCCATTCATACACTTCAATCGCCGTCTTGCCGATTTCATCTGAAAAGCGCTTCACCGTCGCCATGGTTTGGTCGGAGGTTTCAAGCCCGCGCACCAACTCAACGACAGGGCGGCGATGCACCGGCGCATGAAAGTGAATGCCAATGAATTTTTCGGGACGGCCCGACTCCATCGCGAGGTTACTGATTGAAAGAGTCGAGGTATTGGTCGCGAAAATCGTACGCGGCCCGCACACTTTTGAGAGTTCACGAAACAGCTCGGTTTTTAACTCGAGGTCTTCATTGATCGCTTCAATTACGAGATCAACATCGCGAAAATCATCTAGCGATTTTGTTGTGACGATCTTCGCAAGAATCGCTTGTTTTTCTTTTTCGGTATGGCCCCACTTGGCGATTTCGTCGTCAATTTCCGCCGCAACGCCCGCCAGAGCGCGTTCAGCCGATGCATCTGAGATTTCTCTCAGAACGATGTTGAATCCCGATTGCCCTACGACGTGCATGATACCCTGGCCCATGGTGCCGCCGCCGATAATGCCGATGCGTCGAATTTTCATTTGTATATCCTCAAAATGATGTGAGTGCGATGAAGTCATTGGCTACAAATAAAATGCAACCTCTACTAACGTTCTAGTCTAACACAGGAAGCGCCCAATGCGGAACGGTTTGAAACGGAAAAAACAAACGTTTAACTTTTTATCCGAGGTTGTTGAAGCAGTTCGCACGCCATATCCAACACATCCGCCCGGCGAAAGGGTTTTGGCAAATAGGGGCAAGACCCATGCGATAAAAACGTCCGGTAGCGCTCTTCGTCCGTATAGGCGCTCATCACAATCACAGCGGTAGCCGGATAATACCGTTTGACTTCTTGAATTAAAGACACCCCGTCTAGATTGGGCATTTGCAAATCCGTAATGACCAAATCAACCGGGCTTATTTGCAACTGTTCTAACGCATCTTTCCCGTCCTCTGCAAGTGAAACAGTATAGGAACCGTCGGCGAAGATTGTTTGCAGAATCGAGCGGTAGGAGCGGTCATCATCAACGATGAGAACGGAGTGTTTATCTGTTAGATTAACCATGCTGTACGCAGCCCAAAGAAGTATCTAAATTTTGTGATGCTGTCATCACATCAAAGCAGTAAGTATGCCAAGTAACAAATGCGGCCTCAGACTTCACCTTGCAAAACCAACACGAAACGGATGCCAATAACAATAGTTGATGCACCGGGTCTGTGTTCAATGAAGGTTCCATACGACATTCAATTGACCAATCCGCAGGTTTCACTCCATGGAAACAACACAGATCAAAACACTTATAACCTTCTTGCCGCAATAGACTTGACCGATCTTCAATCATCAGCGGGCAATTTAAAAATAGGAGATATTCATACGGATTCATCTAAACACAACCATGCTTATCCATCTTGTAATATTTAAAGTGACTACTTTTTATTATTTTTCGGTAGCAAAGAATGACGTCTATGCAATTTTTTGCCATTCTTGGCAATCAGAAGCCCCGCCGTTGTCATATTTGGCAAGAGGCGAATTTCTTCCCTAATTGAAAAATCCCACAATTGGCTATTAAACAAAATCACATTTTCGACGATAATGCGACAATGCAGAATTTTGTCTAAAGGTATGGATGATGGTTAGCGGACCGACCGCAGTCAGCGGCAACTCGCTCATTCAATTTCGGCCTGATCCAGGCGAGCCAGCCGCCCGCCTCAAAGCGCCGGAAACTCAAACCGCTCTGCTTGTCACCGCACAAGAGCAGCGCAACGAAACCCGTCTGCGCTCTCAAGCCATCGCCCGCGGCGACGACATCGTCTTTTCAAACCGCACCTTCACTCTCGGCGTGGGCAACCTCAGCCCCATCTATAACGGCGGGCTGACCACCGTCTCTACGCGCTCCGACGCCAATGGCTTCGCGCCCGATAACCCGCCAAGCGCATCGGCGAATGAAACCAGCCAAACCGAAGACGAACCGGTTGAACAAGATGCGCGCGCTATCCCCGAAGACCCCGAAGAAGCAGTCCAACCCAGCGAGGAAGAACTGCAACGCGAAGAACAATCCCTGGATAACGACGAGTCGCGCCTCGAACGCAACTTGACCCGCGCCCAGGTCGAACAAGAGCAGGCCATCCAGAGCGCTGACCCCGTGCAGTTTCAGCAAGCGCAGCGCGACGAGGCCCAACTCGAACGCGAGCAGGAAACGCTCGACCGCGAAAAACGCCGGAACGAATTAGACCAGGCGGAACAACGTCTGCAAGGTTTCCTTGAAGATGCTAGCGGGGCGCTGCAAGACAGCGCGAACGCAGCAGCGGGCGTGTTAGATGTATTGTTTGGATTGAACGCGCCGACGGTTGCCGATTCAAGCGCACCCGCGCCCGCTCTGGCGCCCGCTGGAGGCGGCAGCCCCGGCTTCTTCGCCGGCGCCCCACGGGTGGGGTAGTTTTCAGGTATTATTACCTTTTTTTCAATTTTCTCTATCGCTTTACGCCCCCCTTTTGTAAGGGAGGCTTGACCGATTGCAACCTTACTTTTCTATCATGACATCATACCGCACGAAGGTTTTGTCGGGCTTGAACGGCATCGACCAATCCCAGGTGGTAAATTCACTTTTAATGACTTGCCCGTCGATGAGAATTTGGACTTCGCGAATCGCCGATGACTGTTCGGCGACCGTGTTCACGATGCTGTAAATGGTCGCCCATTCCGCCAGCGCGTTGAGTGAATTTTTGTCTATGAGTTGCGGCGAAAATGAGATATACGCACAGTGGTCTTGTTCGCGCCAGAAGACCGACTGCAACTGCGTGCCTTCGGGGACGGGATTGAGCATTCCGTCTTGCCGGGGGCCGCGCATCAACTCGGTCACAGCGGTGTGCAGTCGTTCGGTCAGCGTTTCGTTCGGCAGGGTTTGGACCACTTCATACGACAGCAGGTCATGCGACGCCGTCGGGAAATAGAGCCGAATCATGTCCATCGGCCCCGTGGGCATTTCCGCAGGCTCTGATTGTGCGTCGATGATTGCCTGGGGGATGGGAATGTCGGTGGTTTCGAGTTCTTGCAGCCGCAAATAGAAATAGCCCGCCGCCGCCAAACTGGCGGCAAGAACCAAGATCAAAACGCCGATGAATATCGTCCGTAAATCCATCCCGGCTCAGCCCCCGTCCACGCGATAGGCAGGCTGTTCTAACAACACGTTTTGGATCGCCGTTGTGAGATAGGCCGCGATAGACATCTGAATGGTTTCGCTGCTGAGATAGCGCGCCGACGCCGCGTGATTGAGGTTGCCCAGTTCAAGTACAACACCGGGCATGGTCAAACCGCGCAACACCGCCATGCGGCCAGGACGCGGATCGGCTTCGACTTTAATCAGGTTGGTGGTGCGATATAACGACGCGAGTTCCTGCAATAACGCTCCTGCCAGACGGCGGCTGGAAACAACATGGCGCTGATATGCGTTATGCCACGTTTGCAGCCCGGGAGCGAACACTGTATTGGGGTCAAACGGCGGCGCCACATCTAATTCGGGGTTCATATAATACGCGGCGGCGTGAGCGACGTTGGCGGAATGCAACCGCCCGCATTGAATACTGATAAACAGGCGGCCTTGTACGCGGTTGGCTGCGGCGATGCGTTGTTCATTGGTGACGCCGCTTGCGCCGCGCCGAGTAAGCGTGACGTCAAAGCGCCCATCTTCTTTGAGCAGGCTCTCGATTTTTTCACAGATCGACAGCGTCAGTCCCGCTTCACGTTGCGAAAACATCGCAGAGGCGCCGGGTTGTTCGGAGTCGTTGCCCGGGTCTAACACAATCATGGCGCCGCTAACGCGATTGTAAGGTTGAGACGGCGCATAGAAATCAATCGTCGGCGTCGGCTGCGCGGGGAAAAACTGAAACGGCGGCGGGGTTGAAGTCGGCCCGACTTGATATTCATACCCTGTATCGCTTTGACGAAACGGAACGGGCGTCGGCGGCTCCGCGCCTGCTTCAGCGAACGCGACCTCTGGAAACAATATGACGTCTACCATATAGAAAGGGACATAGATCACGCTATTTTGCCGCAGCGGCGTTACTCCAGTGTGGACAATGCGCGTCCCAACCATCACGCGTTGGTCGCCAAGGCGCATCCCCACGCGGACGCCGTCGGGGCGATAAAAAATCACCGTGCCCGAAATGCCGTCATAGGTCCATCGTTCAGGGAAATACGACGCCAGATCAGCAGCGGAAATATATTCGCCGCCTTCGAGCACTTTGGTTTGGAAGCGAATGGTTTGGAATTCCGTTCGTCCGAGTAGTTCCCGCGCAAACGGCGTTTGCAAACAGACAAGCGCCAACCCGACGGCGGCGATAAGAAAGAAGGTCCGGTTTTGCAAGACTGGCGTCAGCATTCCGTTTGGTCCGATTGCGCGAAAGATGAACGGCAAGCAAAAATTAGCACAAGCCGTTGTTTTACCAAGGGCGCATAAGGGTATATTAAGAATACGATTGGTCGGGCGCAAAGTAAGGCGGCGCCAACACTTTTCCCAACCCTTCCGATTTCCGCCCATCCAGCCGGATATGGTAGTAGCGAATGCAATGATGAGCAGTGAGTTTGATAATCATCCAATGATGGTTTGACGCAACGCCGTAGCGATTGGGCGGCTCCGACACAGGAAACGACAACGCAACGCTTTCGTTCGGCGGCGCGACAAACGGCTGATGATAGGGCGTGATCGAGGTCAACGAGACTTCGCCGCTGAGCGTAGGGTTCCACGCTTCCAGCGGGCTAATCACCCGCACGTCACCGATAACGTCAAAGGGATATGCATGTTGCAAATTCACGTTGAAGCCTTCGCGGGTCAGAGTCATCGAGAGGTCAAATTCCGGCGCGGGGCCGATGTGGATTAAATCTTCAATCGAAATCCCGCCGCACTGCGTCCGCGCAATGACGGCGCCCTCTTTTTTTACGCCGTCGAGAATGAGGTGCAGCGGCGTAATTTGATACCCGCCGCCCTGCAAACGGTACCCCACTTTTGACGGAACCACCCGCCAGCCCGGCGGCGCCGAAATATCGACTTCTCCCTGCGCCGTGCGATCAGGCGAATTATTGACCGTAACCAAATCAAGGTGATGAACGGTGTTGTTGCGAAAGCGCCCGTCGAGGCGAATTTGACCGCGCAACGAAATCGCGACCGGCGTCAAGCCAATCGGCGCCGCGCCGGAATTCTGCCGCCAGTAGCGGGTATGCGTAATCAGCGGCGGCGCGTCCGACTCGACGCCCGGCGCGGCTGGCTCGGTCTTGAAATCAAATTGATACGACACAATCTCATTAGCGTGGGCCAATGCGCGCACAAACTGGTCTTCCCGAAAGAGTTCGCGCTTTTCAGGCAGCGCTTCTTCGAGCAGCGTAACCGCTTTCACATTACGCAGCGGCGTCTTGGCTTCGATCCACACGTTGGATTCTTCGCCGTGCGCTTCATAGGCGCGCAGCACAACCGAAGAAAGCGGCGATGGTTTTGAAACGCATTTCCATTCGCTGAATCCGGCGGGCTTCATCGCAGACAAGATCATGTTCGGCGGCTCAACCGACAAAAATGAATGCTGCGGCGCCATGTCGCCATGGTGCGGCTCGACCGGCAGCGTAGTGATTTCGTGGTGATATTCCATCGCGCGGCGGGGCGTCTCAGCCAGGCGCCAGTCGCCCGCGTGGGGATACAACCGATACGAAAACACGTGCGACTTGCGATCGGCGAAATCGGCGGGCCAGCCCGTTTGTGCGCGGGAATAAGGCGCGGTTTGCAGCAACGAAAGCCCAAGGACGCCGTCGGCCATGTAGGTGCTCAAGGGCGTCCCGGTTTGGAAGACGGCGAACCCGGCGTCGTCAATCGGCGTCAGGCTTGAAATAAAACACGCGGACGCGGGACATTCCCAACGGTGAGAGACCGTGTTGTTCACCATTTCCTCGACGATCTGCTCAACCAGCGCAGGCGTTTGTCCCGCAAGAATCAATACTTTCACCGGGTTCGCGGGCGTACCAATTTCTGCATCTTCCACCGCGAGAAACACCGAACCGAATTGCTCGAGGTTGCGGGTAAAATAATCCGCCGCGTCCGCATTGCGGCTCAAGAGATGATGGGTGTAATCGTTTTCTTCGCGCAGTCCAATCGAAAAAATGCAAGCAGGCGCGGCGTTGCGATTTTCGGTTTGCAGCGCTTGCCCCGGCTGCGACGACACCCCATGCCGCGCCAAGTGCTTCATCAGCGCGTCGCCTGCTGCGCGGTATTTTTTGTCGGGCGTGACCAGTTCGCTGGGGCCGACGGCGAGGCTGGCGGTTTCTTCTCCGGCGTCCACAAAACGGATGAGAAACGTCCAGCTGATATCGAGCCAACGCTCGCTGGCTTGTAAATTCAATCCGCGCTCGTTCCATTCAGTCGGACGCGCGTTTTGCAGCGAGACCAACCCGCTACGGCCCGCCTTGGCGTAGAAGCGGTCTTCGAGCACCGGCGCCGCGCCTGGATGGTTTAAGGGAAACGCCGCGAGATACATGTCGCGGTAAGGCGCAGTCGGGTCATCCAGCCGCGATTCTCGCCCCCGGTAGTCGGCCAGCAGCGTCACGCAGTCGATATACGGAAGGCCGTCATACAATTTGATTTCCTGGATGCGACGACACGACCCCGGCCCCGCGCCGCGCACCAACAAACGCCGACTGACCGGGCCTTCATAATAATCAAACGCCGGCGTAGGGTCGATCGCGGCTTCGATGCCGCCGCGCAACACAAAGCCGTCGCGGGGATTTTCCGGCTCGTCAATCGGCAGCGTCAGCAAGACATTTCCAGGGTGAGAATGATCTTGGTTGATCCATTCTTTGCCGGAATCTTTATCAAAGAGACTAACGATGCCGCCGCCGCGGTCGGGGTCGATCTCCACCCGGAAAAATTCATTCTCGACCCAGGTCTGGCGTTGCGCGCGCTTCAAATAGGGCGCTTGCACGTCATGCGCGGGCGTTCGGCGTACGCCGACAAACCCGGTCGCGGGCATCTGGCTTTGCACCCATATAAGGTGCGCATGGGTGGGGTGGTCTTCGGCGTCGCTATCGACTTTTTCAATCTCAAATGGAATCGGCTCGCCCTCTTGATCGGTCAGCGAAAATGGAGAGAAATCCGCATCCACATCAACCATGCAACGCACCAAACCCTCTTGCCGCCAAGGCAGGCTGTTAAATAACAACATCGACAACGCGCCTTGTTTGGGCTGGGTGTCCACGCGCGCCGCGATACGCTGCAGCGAATCGTTCCGCGCAGTAGTCGCGGCGTCTAACGCCTGATGGAGCGCGTCCAGGCAATCCGCGAAAACCAACTCGCTGCCGCCGAAGGCGACGCCCTGCTTGCTTTGCGCGAAGAGCAACTGCCTCCAGGCGAATTCGATGCCGTGAAATGAAACCGGGCGCCCCATCACCGCCGCCAAGGTCGTCCAGACCTCGGCTTCATAGAGGCGGTTTTCGGTCAGACGCGCAGCCTGTTTCAAGTCGCCGCGCGCAGCGGAGCGGCCATAGGATTCGGGCGGCCAATCGGCGGGCATCCATTCCAATTCGATTTTCTTGCCGGAAACCTGGCTGTCAATATAGGAGAAAAACTTTTCCGCCGCCGCGCCGGTACACACCAGGGCGGGATCATTCGCGCCCCACTCTCGACCGCGTCCTACCATCTCTGGTTGCGGCGCAGGTTCCTCCAGCGAATCGAGCAACACCGCCGCCTGGCTTTGCGCATGTTCACTTTGAATTGCATCCAGCGAGCGCTCCAAACGTTCGGGCAAGGTCAAACTGGAGGGCGGCAATTCGAGGCGTTTCACATACACCCAATCGCCGTTCGGCGCCGACCACACAAACAGCCCCGGCGATTGCGTCGGGCCTAGATGAGAGCGGTTGGGCGCCAGCATGGCCTTCACGCCGCATTGCGACAAAATTTGCGGCAACTGCGACGCGTGCGCATCCGACTCGCCGTTAAGAAAGACTTTCGGCGTAATGCCCGCTGTTGTTTTCGCCCAAACATGCCCATAGACAATAGCGCGCACCAACGCCTCGCCGCCGACGAATGATTCCATTGGCGGAAGGTAGGCCGCGCCAATCGCGACGCGTTCCTGCTGGGCGAGACGCACCACCCAGGCGCGTTCTTCCGGGTAGAGATCAAGATAAGGTTTGAGCGTATCGACATTGGCGAGAAACACGCCATAGTACGGGTCCGTACGACAGGCGAGCAGGTGTTGCGCAATATGAACCAGGTTTTGTTCGGTGGTTTCGGCTTGGGTGTTCAATCCATAAGGCGCTGCATCAAACCCCGGCTGATAAAACACCGTTGGACGCTTTAACCGAACACGTTTAAACGTCGAGCGTTTTCCTTTAAAAAGCATTGGCGTCCTGAGCAGCGCGAAGCGAGTGGCGCGATCGTTTCAGTTATCAGCGAGCGAAACATATACGTCTATCAGTTGAACCAAGTTAGAATACCAACAAACCGTGTTTGAGATAAGGTTTTATTGTTGTATCAAACAATTGAATTTGGCTGAGGCAATACGCCTCGAAGCGTCCAAAGATCAAAAATCACCTTGGGAGCCGTCATGTCAAAATCGAAACCCAAACTCGCCGTCACTATGGGCGATCCGTCCGGCGTCGGGCCGGAGATCATCGCCAAAGCCTTTCATCAGGACGATGTTTTGCAGCGTTGCCGCCCGGTGATCGTCGGCTCAGAACGCGCCTTGCAACGGGCGTTTGAATTCACCGGCGTTTCTTTCGCATATCAAACCGTCACCGGCCCCGCCGAGGCGAACGACGGCGTCTGTTTATTCAATGACGAAACCGGCTTAGGCGCGAACCTGCCTCTCGCAGAGATTGACGCCTCCTGCGGCGATGCGGCCTTTCGCTGGCTGTCGCAAGCGATCACCTGGGCGAAAGCGGGCGCCGTCGACGCCATCGTCACCGCGCCGCTGCACAAAGTCGCCATGAATCAGGCCGGACACCATTTCGCAGGCCATACCGAAATTCTCGCCGACCAAACCGATACCGAAGAGTTCAGTTTGATGTTAATCGCCGGCGGGTTCCGGGTGGTGCACGTCACCTGCCACGTCGCCATGAAAGAGGTGTCGTCGATGCTCACCCCAAAGCGCATTGCCATGACGGTGCGCCTATTCAACCAGGCGCTGACGCGGCTCGACGGCAAACCGCCGCGCATCGCCGTCTGCGCCTACAACCCTCATGCGGGCGAAGAAGGCCTGTTTGGCCGCGAAGAGATCGACGCCATCGCCCCGGCGGTCGAGCAATGCAAGCGCGACGGCGCCAACGTCTTTGGCCCCTACCCCAGCGACTCGATTTTCCCGCAACTAATCGGCGGAAAATTCGACGGCGTGGTGGCGATGTATCACGACCAGGGGCATATTCCATTCAAGACGACGAATTTCGGGTTTGATCCCGACAAGGGCGAGTGGAAAACTGTCACGGGCGTCAACGTAACGCTCGGCCTACCGATAATCCGTACTTCGGTCGACCACGGAACGGCCTTCGACCTAGCCGGAACCGGCAAAGCCTCCGAACGCTCGTTGCTCGACGCGATAGACGTAGCGATTCGGTTGGCGGAGTGATAGAAATTTCCGTGTGGAGCGCAAGCCGCTGCGGCGATCAGCCCGCTCTACCAGGGCTTTTTGTTTTGGGGAGGGCGAACCTCCTGGTGAGCCGCATGAAACCGATAACGCTTCTCATTCTCGCGGCTCGTCGGGAGACTCGCCCTCCCCTCGCTTTGACCGTGATGCTTTTCTGGAAAGCATGTGACCACACAGGCTAACAAAAACGCCCCTGTGGACAGGGGCGCTCCAGATGAGGCATTTGTGAATGGTAGAATGGTTTACAGATCAGGCGTGTTGGCGCCAAGCCCTTCGACCAATGGCAGGCCGCCCTCAAATTTCGGCGCGATGGGGGCTTTTTGTTGCAAGGAACGGTCGCTGCGCGCTTCATAGAAGCGGTCGAGACGCGCCAGCAAACTGGTGTCGATGGGGTCGGGCGCGCTTAAGATGGTCTTTCCGTTGCGCGTGATGACGTTGGTTTGTTGTTCATTGGTCAAGACGGTGCTGCCCATCATGCTGCGGCCTAATTTTTCGACGATAACCCGGCCTTCACGCACGCCAACCAGCGTGTGCTTATCGGCGCCCACTTCGACGCCGACGTAGAACTGGGTTCCAAAAACAGTTGTCTTTGAGTTGGTCGTCACCACGCTAAAGGCTTCTTTGGCGGGGCGTACATCAATAAAAATTTCACCCGATTTCAGGCTAACCCGGCGGTCGTTGCCTACGCTGGCGGCGCCGCCGCCTTCCTGAAACGACTCAATCGAAAACCACGTGCCCGCCGAGGCGTACAATGTGGAGCCGTCCGGTAATTCAAAAAACTCGCCTTCGGGGCGAACCACGTACATCAGGTCATATAAGGTCGTGCGCATCACCTTACCGCTGCGGGTGATGTTGAAATATTGGTCACTCGCCACATCGCCCACTTGAGCAGTCAACAGAGCGCCGACCAAGCAGACCAGCAGCGAAATCGCGGCGGCCATGTGCGGGCGGCTGCGCACGAACGTCACCACCGTCATTTCATAGAGCCAGCCCTGCATACGCGTCCAGATGGTTTCGGGGCTGCGGTGTTCGAGCAAGTACATGACGTTGGCGGAAAACGCAACATCCGGCGCAAAGGGCGCGGCCTGGCGGCGCAGGCGCCCTGCGAGCATCGATTCTTCTAGGGACAGTTCCGACAGAAACGCCGAGCAGTCGGCGCACTTGTTCACATGCCGGTCAACGCGGGAGCATCCGCTTTCCGACAGTTCGCCGTCGTGGTACAAGACCACTTCTTGTTCCCATTCGGTACAGCAGCCTTTAACGGCCATACTCTTCTCTCCGTGCCTGTTCCATCCGCTCCCGTAAAATACGACGACCTTCAAACAATCGAGACCGCACTAAGTCCACTGGCCAATCCAGCAATTCGGCGATCTCCAGATAAGAATAATCTTCCATGTATTTCAGCCTGAGCGGCGTCCGGTATTTTTCAGGGAGTCGCTCGAGCCGTTTCAGTATATCTTGCCCGAGTTCGCCGCCGTCTGACGTCTTGGGCTTAAGCGCCACGACGTTTGGGGAATGTTGGGGCAGCGATTCGTCAAACGGTTCGGATTGAATCTTGCGCGACCGGATCGAGTTGTAGCAAAGATTGCGGGTGATGCCAAACAGCCAGGGGCCGAATTTGTTGGGGTCTTCTATCTCTCTGAGTTTCTGAAACGCCAGCAAGAACGCCTCTTGTGCGATATCTTGGGCTTCCGGCCCATGCCCGAGCATTCCGTTCGCGAGAAGAAACACTTTTTTCTGATAGCTTTCTACCAGTGGGCGAAAACACTCCCGCTTGCCTTTGAGCACCTGTTCAATCAATGTTGCCTCAGTTTTTTCAGGCATCAACGAAACCGTCCGTTTTCTAAAAGAGATAGCACAAAAAGGCCAAAGTGTCAGAAGTTGGTTACTTTTTTCCCCCAATTCAACATTCTGCTAAAAAGTATACCTCTTGTGAAGGATTGTGGTATACTGGCAGCACAATCACACACCCGCATCATGTGAATCAATTCATTTGTAACTTAATACAAATCAAACATCATTGTAATCACAATCTCATTTCCGATCTCTTTTATGTGATGCTCATAAATTTATCTTGGAGGAAGTACAATGAAAAAGCGTTTTTTCGTCGTTGCATTACTCGTCGCCCTCGCGCCAGTGTTTGCCATCGCGCAAATAGAACCCACGTTTACCATCAGCGACCCCATCACCCTGTTCCCTGATACGCAGACCAAGGAAGCCGGTCTGGCGGTCAACACCACCGAAGGGATTAATGAAGTTCTGTTTGTCACCATTGATACCATCGCCATCGACGTTGACCCCATCACGGGCGAAGACGCCGCCGAAGCCGTGTTTGGGTTTTATTACAATCCAATCACGCTTGCGCAAATTGGCGAACCCTTCATCATCGTCGGCAATCCGCGCGGTAGTTTGCAAAAACTGACGGTAACCTACAACCCCGTCAACAATAAGTATTTTGTTGCAGTTGCGGCGGACAGCTATTCACCAAGCGGCGCCCGCGTTCCCTTGATGGCCATCGTCAACCCCAGCAGCGAATCTGAGCATGTGTTCAAAGCATGGGCGTGGGACGCTGAAACAACGCAAAATTATCAAGATACCGCCGTCGCCGCCAGCACCAAAAACGGAAACTTGCTGTATGTCAGCGAATATTCTCCTGCCGAAGACGGCGGTGAAGGCGTCATCGGCTTGTTGTATGACATGGAAGGCAATTTACTTTCCAGCGGAAACACTCGTTTAGACCAAGCCGCATCCGATAAAATCATTTCCGATGAAGATGAAGACGATCCAGATGTATATTACCTGCCTGAAAATGATGTTTTTCTTTTCATTTGCAACACAGACCTGGGTGACGTCCCGAACCGTATTTTCGCCGAAGTCATCCAGCCTGAAATCGGTTCTGACGGCTTGTTGCAATTGGGCGAGATTCAAATCGTGTCTCAATTACGCAAAGACTTCGATGCAGGACACCCATCAGCCGTTGAAAACCCCTTCACGGGTGAATTCATCGGTGCATTAGATTACGGGAACGGCTCTGAAGGCGGCGACTTGTTCTTCTTCAACATTGGCGGTGCGCCAGGTTACGCCTTGACCGAATCGCAAGATCAAATTCCGTACCTTGAAGCAGCGGGCAACAATCCCTTCAGTCAGCGCCACCCGCGCTTTGCGGTCGATCAAACCAGCGGCGTCATCGTCGTGTCTCACAACGCCCGCGACGGCGTCTTTCAAGGCATGGCGTTCACACTACTCGGCCCTGACGGCGCCATTCTTCCTGGTCGCCCGGACGATTTGTACAAATTAGTCGAAACGCCAACGGTCATTAGTAATGACGCTAACTCCCATGACGTAAAATGGGACCCGAACAGCGATTCGTTCCTGGTGATTTACGCCACAGGCGGCGGACTGACCAACGTCGTTCGTTTGACTGTCACATCAGACCACATGCCCGCAGACATCGACAACTGGATGACCTACTAATTCCGTTTCGTTATTACGCAACTCTTAAAACGCCTGGACGAGTGTCCGGGCGTTTTTTTTATTTGGCGACGTTTGGCATTCATCATGCTTTGGCAAGAAAGCATCATGAACGACAATCAAACTTCCATCCATATTAACTTGCGAGAATGCAGAATCCCCCCTAGCCCCCCTTATTAAGGGGGGCTAGGGGGGATTCGTAAATGTCTTTCGAGTTGCCTGCTTTGATAGCCGAACATGCAGCCGCGTCATTGCGCACAAGGCATTTTGTCCACCGGGTAAAACGATTCACGTCTTTTTATTTCTCTATCGCTTGCCGGACGCATAGAAACAACGCACAATCGCTGCCAAGCCTATGAGCGACTGGACTCCCCTGTTTAAGCATACGTTTTCGCCCCAATCCGAAGCCCCGCCCCCATCAGCAGGCGTGTGGTTTGCGGTCATGCACGGCATTCAATCGTTGCGAATCAATTGCTCCATTGATGCTCCGCCGCCATTGGTTGAAATTATTTTATTTGGCCCCAACAACGAATTTCGCGGGCGCTGGGACGCCGCATTTCAAGGATGGAAAGTCCTCGATCAACAAGGCGCCGATGATGGATTCATCACTGGCGATATCCAGTCCGGTCAATGGCGCATCGAACTCCGACATGATGACGCCGCATTAAGCGAACTACGCGCCTCGGTTCTCGTAGAGGGTTCTACAAGCGCCGTACACAAAATGCCTGAACTGCTGATCTACCAACCCGAAGACGAAGAACCCGACGAAGATGCGCCCTCGTCATGGATGATCGGCGAACTATACGAAACCACTACCCGTTCCAACGGCGCCATGTCGGTTAATCAAACGCTGTCCGCCTATCAAAATAAGGATTGCGGTTTCGTCGTGCTGGCCGACCGCAACCAGCCGCCGTTAGAAAAATACGCAATCGACCCGGGCTTATCGGTCATTCGCGGGCAATCACTGCAAACGCCGCAAGGAAACGCCCTGCTGCTTGGCGTACGCGAACGCATTGATTGGAAAGACGCCGAGGGCGAGAAACCCCTCGCCAGTTTGATACGCGAAACCCATATCGCAGACGGGCTGTTCTGCCTCGCGGAACCGTTCGCCCGAGAACACACGCCTTGGCTTGAGGATGAAGAAGCAAGCGCCTTGATTGATTTGCTGCAAATCTGGCCGGGACAATGGGAAAAGCGCTTTGCTGAAATTCAAAAAGCCATGACCTGCTGGGACGCCCTATTGAACCAGGGCTTCCGCATTTACGGCATGGCGGGCAAAGGGCCGCAAGGACGCGCCGACGACGAAGACGCAGTTCGTATTCCAAAAACGGTTGCATTCACACAAGGCCCCAGCGAAACCGCGCTGCTTTCGGCGCTCAAACAAGGCCGTTTTTATAGCACCGTCGAACCAGCCCTCTCGCTTTGGACGGAATCGGCGCACGGCGGCGCCATGATCGGCGATGAGATGCGCCTGCCCATCGGAACGCCCTATCTGCTCTACCTCTCCATCAGTCAATTAGAAAAAGGAGGATATTTCACCGTCCGCACCAACGAGGGAATCTATTGTCAAACACCCTACTCAACCCGTAAAGACACCACATTTAAGTTGGTCGGGTCCGCCCATTCGGGCTGGCAGTGGTTCCGGCTCGAGGTTTATCAATTCGCGCGGCCTTTTGATCGACTCATTGCTTTTAGCAACCCTATTTTCATCCGTGGAATCGTAAGCGCATAGAATTCATAGATATATACACAACCGATCTTTAATTATTTTTCATTTTTTACTAGCAATTACTTTTTATATATCGTAAGATCACTACTCATCTCGCAAATACTTCCAGTGAAACAATTTATTAATCGTTTTTGTTAAATATTCATTTCGACTAGTTCATCTTTGTCTATTTTTTTTGTTGTAGTGGAGGAATTATGATGAAATTAGTATTTCGTAATGTAGTTGTTTGTTGCGTCGTCTCATTGGTTGTTTCTTCGGTATCAGCCCAGACGCCTCACCGTGCTGAAGATGTTGGACTTGTGCGCGCCACGCCCGATTCCATTGGGTTCAACACTGGAGCTGACAATCAATCCAACTGGGAAGGCTACATGTCAAAAACGGGCGACGGAACAATCATCCTGTGCGTCAACACCTTCGCAGACGGAGATGCAGGCGGAGATTCAGAAGTCGCCGCGCTCGTTGTCATGTTTCCTGACGGAAGCATTCATGAGTTTTGGGGCTTCTATTCGGATGACGGCTCGCCATATACCAAGAATATGGACATCATCCGCACCAACGGCAATCCGCCTTCCGTTGCAGGCGATAAACGCCCGGGCAGCCGCAAATTCATCGTCGGCAATGAAGCAACTCCGATGGATTTCGACGAATTTCAGAGCGACGGTCGTTGGGACGGCAATGATTACTCCGACCATATTTTCGCTGTGCAAATTTTAGAGATGACTGACAATGGCCCTGTTAAAGTATCCAACGTCATCGACCCGGCCTATGGCGGACAAACGGGTCAAGGCGTCGGCAAAATTCGTAAAGGCGGAACCATCGGCCTGTCAAACGGCAACTTCGTCGCTGGCGGCGAAGACCGCACTGGCGAACGGTATCCAAACAGCAGCATTATCAACGGTGAAGACGGCTCCATCGTTGCTGGCCCGATGAACTTAGCGGGCGACGGCAATTCAAACGAAATGTGGGAAGGCCTGGTCGCGTATGACGGCGGCTTCGCCATTCGTTTAAATCGGCTCGGTAACGCCCCGGCTGGCGAACCCAACCCGATACGTCTTCGCTTCTATACCAATGCGGGAGAATTTCGCGGCGAATGGATTCAAGACACCGTTGCTGTTGAAGAATTCGGCGGCGAAGCGTTAGACCTCAACAATAACCCTAACGGTCGCACCACCACAATTAACGAAGACACTCGCGGCGATTCGGTCCGCGTCCGCGCGAACATCGACGGCAACGCCCTTTACTATGCCGGTCGCGGTTGGGACTTAGACGGCGCCGATAAAAAGTGGGTGTATTTAACCAAAATTGATGCAACCACCATGGAAACCATCGGCGAAATTCGCGTCAACGAGTTGGCCGAAGACCCAAATAGCGACTTCGAAAACTGGGCGGAAGCGGGACGCGTTTCGTGTGACGTTGACCCCAACGGCAATGTGACTGTTGTTTGGTCAGACACATCCAATAACTTAAAAGAGCAAGTCATCGCTCGTATATTCAATAGCGACATGGAACCAGTCACGCCGTCGTTCCTCGCCTTCCAGGGCAGCGACATTGGCTTCGGCGCTGATGGCGGAGAGATCACAGACATTGAAACGCGTAATCCTGACGTCGCCATGACCAGCCAGTACATCATGATTTCTGCGATTGCGACGGACTTCACCATCACTTCATCGCAAGAACCCGCTCCGGCAAAATCCAGCCTCTTCACCGTGCTGGAAAACCCATTAGCGGATTCGGACGTATCACAATGGAGCGTCTATTAATTTAACGTACTATGGTTTTATGACCTTTTCCCAGGCCCGGCTCACGCCGGGCCTTTTTTTTATTCACCCGGAAACGAATGTCCGCTTCTACGCTCTCAATCAAAACCGTGCTAGGGTTTTATAGAATTATCACCTCATCTCCAGGAGACGCAGCCAAGGCATGTTCGCCTATATCATTAACCGGTCGTTACACACCATCCCCGTGCTCATTGGCGTCAGCATGTTGACCTTTCTCATGTTCCACGCCATCCCCGGCGACCCGGCCCGCATGATGGTCGGAATGCGCCCCGACGTGACCACCATCGAGCAGTTGCGTAAACAATGGGGCTACGACCAACCGTTATATGTCCAATATTGGCGTTTTGTGAAGAAAGCCGTCACCGGCGACCTGGGGCGCTCCACCTATACAAACCGGGAAGTCACTCCGGTCATTTTAGATCGCGCTCCTGCGACCGCGTTACTCGCGTTTGCCGCGATGGTGTTCGCCGTCGTTGTCGGACTGCCCGCTGGCGTACTCTCCGCTTTAAAACGAAACTCCTGGTTGGATTTCGGCTCTATGATGTTTGCGCTGATGGGGCTGTCGATCCCCATATTTTTTCTGGCGATTATCCTGCTGTGGGTTTTTGGCTATGAGATGAAGTGGTTTCCGCTTTCGGGGTACATCGACCGCAACGGCTGGGCCGCGTTGATTTTGCCCGCCATCGCGCTGGGTACGCGCCCGCTCGCCATCATGGCGCGTTTAACGCGATCCAGTATGCTTGAAGTGTTGCGCAAAGATTACATCCTCACCGCCCGCGCCAAGGGACAAGGCGAATGGGCCGTAGTCTTCAAACACGCCTTTCGTAATGCGTTTAACCCGGTCTTCACGGCTATCACCGGCTCAATGGCAAGTTTGTTGGTCGGTAGTTTTTTTGTCGAAATTATTTTCCAATGGCCGGGCATTGGTCAGTTGGCCATTCAAGCGATCCAACAGCGCGACTTGCCCATGATTCAGGGGACGGTGTTGTTTGCGGCGCTGATTTTTGTCATCATCAACCTGCTGGTTGATATTGGATACCGCATTCTTGATCCACGGGTGAAGTTATAATGAAGACGCTCTTTCGCCAAAAAATGGTGCTCGCGGGATCAATCATTACCCTTACGCTGGTGTTGGTTTCGTTTCTCGGCCCACTCATCAGCCCGTATACTATTCAAGAACAAACTCTCTCGAACGCGCTGAGCGCTCCATCCTTCAGCCATTGGATGGGTACCGACAACTTTGGCCGCGACGTGTTAGTGCGCGTCATGGAAGGCGGACGCATTTCACTCTTCGTCGGCGTGATTTCACAAAGCATCGCGCTCATCATCGGCGTCCCGCTGGGTTGTCTGGCGGGGTATTTTCGCGGGTGGACAGACGGCGTGGTGATGTGGCTCGTTAACGTATTCTGGTCGTTTCCCTACTTGCTTCTCGTGATGGCGATGAACATCGCCATGGCGGACATGTTTTCGCCGATCGTGCGGGTCTTCATCGCCGTCGGTTTGGTGAGTTGGGTGCTGGTTGCGCGCATCGTGCGCGGGCAGGTCATGTCGGTGAAAGAGAACGCGTACATTGAAGCGGCGCGCGCGTTTGGGTTTTCGACGCCGCGCATCATTTTCCGCCATCTGATCCCCAATATCATTACGCCCATTTTTGTCGTTGTAACGCTGGGCTTTGCCGAAGCCATCATCGCAGAAGCCGCGCTGAGTTTTCTTGGCCTAGGCGTTGAAGCGCCCAATCCCAGTTGGGGGCAAATGATTGCGGTACACTACGGACGCATCTTCTTCGCTCAAGGCTGGTGGATCGCCTTCTTCCCCGGCGTCGCCATTATGGCGGCGGTGTTGGGGCTGAACCTGTTGGGCGACGGCTTGCGCGATTTTCTTGACCCGCACCTAAAGGACGAACTCGAGGGCGCCCGATGAACAGCGCTGACGGTTCTGTTGCTCAGCGGAACTCGGCGTTGCTTCTCCCTGCGTTGCTCTGTCTACAAGCCCTACTGTTTCTCATCGACCATTTTATTAACTTCAAACCCCTTTGGGTGGATGAAGGCTACTCGGCGCTCTTGGCGCGGCGTTCGTTTTCTGAAATTCATCAGGCTTTAATTTATGACGCCGGGCCGCCGCTGTATTACGACTTGCTGCATATCTGGCGGGCGGTCTTCGGCGAGTCCGAACTGGCGCTGCGTTCGCTGTCGCTGTTGTTTGGATTGCTTTCAACCGTCTTGCTCTACCATTTCGCCAAGCGCTGGCTGTCGCCGCGAACCGCGTTCTATGCGGCGTTGATTTGGGTCGTGCATCCGTTATCGCTTTTTTATCTCAGCCAAGCGCGCAATTACACCCTGCTGATTGCTCTGGCGATTTGGTACGCCGACCGCCTGCTGGCTTATCTTCACACACAAAAGTTCACCGACTTATTGCAAATCGCGCTTGCGCTAACGCTGTCGGTTTATAATCACAACATAGCCTGGTACGTCGCAATGGCGGGCGGGCTGTCTTCGTTATACTTCACGCGCGATTGGAAGCGCATCGGCGCGTTATTCATTGCGCACGTCATCCCCGTGTTGTTCTTTCTGCCCTGGCTGCCAGTGATGCAACAACAACTGGCGAACACTGAAATGACCACCGCCTGGATCAAAGACGTATGGACGGTTTTCGCGCCGCTGATTTCGATCTTATGCCTTTCGATTGGCGCCACATTAAACCACATGACTCACCCTTGGACTCTTTTATTGTTTTTACCCATGCTCGCTTTTTGGCCAATCATCAATTACAGATGGCCCGATTTTTTTCCCGACGAACAAAAGAAACGGGTGCGTTGGCTACGACTATTTTCAATCTTCCTCCTGCTTGGCCCCTGGCTGCAATCAGTTTTGTCGGATCCAATTTATATCATTACAAGAACAGACTTTATTGCATTGCCGTTTCTCGCGATTGCCGTTGCACCTGGATTCACGCGATTTCCGAATTTGAAACTTCTCTGGAAAACTCTTATTTTAATCGGCCTAGTCGCTCCAATTCTTGTCGCAGTCGGTTTTGGCGTAGGTTCAGAGCGCGGCATCCCGACATCGTTTGGTCAGAAATATCTGTCTGAAAAAACGATTACTGATTACATTGAACGCCAAGGCAAACCGGGCGACATTGTGATATGCACTGATGTTTCGCGTCCGGTCATTGAATATTATCTTTCACCAAAAGGCTTTAATTTCACATCATTCCCACCCGACATGAACGATCAATTGGCGCATTACAATGAAAATTGGTATCGCGAGAATTTAAATCTTGAGCAGGAAGCGATAACCACGATTCAAACGGCGAAAAACCTATTGCAAGAAGATTCTTCTATGTGGGTTGTGGTTTCATTTCGCTCCCCCGTTAGCAAATTTCTCGAGGAGGCGTTACAATCCGACGCTGAGTTGTTTGGTTCGCCGAATCCAATCCGGGCGCCGCGCATGGGAATTCGTATGCCCGTCACAGACATGTTTATCTTTCGCTATGAACAACGATAACAAAAAAACACTCATGGAAGACGCCAAGCACGGCGCGTTTATCGCCGCTGTCGCGGGGCTGTTGCGCTTGGTCTATATGCGCGCGTTTCTTGGCGCGTTGCCCAATGCGCTGCATCCGTCTAACGATGCGCGTTCCTACTGGGAACTCAGCCTGCGCATTTATCGCGAGGGCTGGCTACTGCCCAACGACGGCCCCTTTTATCAAGCGCCGCTCTATCCGTACGCGCTTTCGGCGTTGCACCAATTCGGCATCCACAGCATCGCCAACATGCTTTGGCTGCAAGCCGGGCTGGGCGTCGTCAATACGCTGCTGACGTTTATTCTGGCGCGATCATTCTCCTCGCGCCCCGCCGCGACCGCCGTCGCACTGCTGTTTTCATTCAGCCATTTGGTTTTATTTTTAGAAAGCAAACTACTGGCGGCGACACTTGGAACCACCCTGCTTTTATGCTTCGCGTTATGCGCAGTGCGATGGCTCCATACCCGCGCCGCGCACATGCTGGCATTCGCGGGATTGCTATTCGGGCTCACGCTGTTATGCCGCCCCAACCAGATTTTCCTGTTCCCGTTTCTGGTCGCATTTTTCATCTGGCAGGGACGAAAACAGAAATCACTTTTGATGACGCCGTTGATTTTTTTGGTTGCAACCCTCATCGCGATCACGCCTTCGTTTTTGCGCAACGGTCTCGTCGGCGGCGACTGGGTCCCCTTTACGGCGAACGCGGGCGTAACCCTCTACATGGGCAGCAACCCGCAGGCGCAGGGCGGCCTGGCGCCAATCGAAGGCTTGTCAAACGACATCGAAGATCAACACACCCAAAGTATCGAACTCGCCTCGCAACTGGCGGGCGAAGCGCTGTCGCCTTCGCAGGCGTCCAATTTCTGGGTCAAAAAAACCATCGCCTGGGCGGCGGGCAACCCCGTTACGTTCACCATACTGGAAGCGAAGAAATTGCTGTGGTGTTTGTACTACGCCCCGCCTGCGGTGAATGTTTCGACGCACTTCGAAAGCGCGTTTATCGGCTGGCTCGGGCTATTATCCTGGCCAACGGCATTCATTCTTGCACTTGGCTTAATCGCGTTGCCGTTGCTGCCGCGCATGGGCGACAAGGGATGGTTTCTGCTGGCATTGTTCTGCGGATACCTCTTGTTGAGCCTGACCTACTACGCCTCCGACCGTTTTCTGGCTGCGATGGCGCCGTTTTTCGCGATTCAAGCGGTGATTGCCGTCACAACATACCTAGGCTCCAAACGCAGTGCGCTGGCGAATGAACGTATGCGCTGGACGATATGGATCGCGCTTTGTTTCGTACTTGCTTTTAATCCGTTTTTATCCTGGAACGCCGCCAATGAAACCGGTATGGGCTATTACAACCTGGGCGTGTTTCATGAAGAGCAAGGCGAGTTTGCTGATGCCTTTGGCGCGTACAAAGACGCATACAAATACACACCCAACAACCCCGCATTGCTACTCAACCTGGGCGTACTCTACGCCAAACAGGGCGACTTGCAGCGCTCCAGCCAGTTCTTTGAGCGCGTGTTGGAACTTGCCCCAAACCATCCCGAAGCAAGGCAAAATCTAGAGATTAATAAGCAGCGGATGAATTAAAAGTGGCGCTTTCATGAATAAAAATATTGAAATCGTACGCGGTAGCGGTAATATCTATGCGGATTTTAATCTGCCAGATGCTGACGTGCGACAAACAAAAATACTTCTTGCTTCAGAAATTGTTAAGGTACTAAAAACCAAAAATATTTCGACTCGTCAGGCTGAGAAATTAACCGGCGTTGACCATAGCGTATTTGTAAAACTGCGCAAACCAGAACTCAAAGGAATGACCATTGACAGGCTGATAACAATTCTCAATAAACTAGACCAAAAGGTAGACTTTGCTATAACGGTTACAGAAAGACGTTTTGAACAAAAATCAAAAGTACACGCCTGAATTTTGATACAGTTTCCCATAATCAGATTGGATAAACTCATTTCCAGCATCTTGTTGTCGCTCAAATGAATTATCCAGGTTCTTCCGAAAACTGGGTACTTTTTTATAAACTGAATTGAAATTTCGCTGCACGCGGCCTGGGTACAACTCTGCTCGCTTCAGTGCGGGCTTTCAGGCCCGTTTGCACAGGCGCTCCCAGAGTTGCACCCATGCCTGAATTGGTTTGTCAATTATTGATCCGCCGGGATACGTTTTCGTAATCAAAATCATTGCATTCATCAATGTAGGTACTCACTTACCGGATGAACCATTATCCATTTGAAACGCCTGAAATGCGTTTGAGAAGGTATAGAAATTGGCTTGCGTATGGGCGATTTTCGCCTTCATTTGCGCATGAAGAAAGTTTGGAACCGCAATGACGACAAGAACCCCAATGATCGCAACGACAACCAAAAGTTCGATCAATGTGAACGCCAATTTGCGATTATTTCTCATTTTGAAACCTCAATTGAGTGTGTTTCACGATCAATGAAAAAATAATAATAATAAAATTCTGTAAAAAAAATCTTTTAAAATAACAACTAAGAAGATTGTATACCATTTCCATCCACAGTTTGTTCACAATGACTGAAAAATCTGAAATGACTTGTCTTGTTGGCTATCCTATTACACCAGCTAAAACTTATCCACTGTGGATAACCCGGCAATCCATTCCCTATTTCCATTCACACCAATCTGTCGTACCATACGATCCCGCATCGAGTTAGGCGGCGGCGGTTTAGAATTTGCTTAACCTTTATTTTAAACCGTCGATCACTTTGGGTAGGGATAGTTGTCTGTGGGCAAGCGAATATCCAAATCAAAAAAACGTGATCGTTGGATGCAGCACTTCAGCGAATCAATGAACTCTATGCACACACAAGCGCAAGATGCAGTAATGGAAGCGTGGCAAGAACTCGACGGCGAACGCCGCCGTGAGATTCTGTCTATCATGCTGTTCGCATTATCGTTGGCCTCCATACTGGCCTTGATCTCATACAACCCCGCCGACCTCGCGGCAGGGTCGCTCGCCATGGACGGCGCACAACGAATTCATAATTGGATCGGCAAACCCGGCGCCTGGCTGGCCTGGGCGATTACCTTTGTGTTCGGCTCGTCCGGCTTCGCGGTGCCCGCCCTATTGTTAATGTGGGGAATCGACCGCATCCGCAACGGGGTCGACTCGCCCATCCGAAAATTACGCATCGCGGGCTTCGCCGTCTTACTGATTATCTCATCGAGTTTTTTGGGGATGCTCACCCATGCGCTGCAACCGCATGTTTCCGATGAACAGCTGTGGCGCATCTGCGGCGCCATCGGTTACACCCTCAATCGCCGCTTGTCTGAGTTGGGGCCGATGGGCGCGATTATCCTCAATGGGTCACTGCTTGCTGTGTCTCTATTAGTCTGTACGCCGTTCTTGTTCACCCGGTTTTTCCAGACGGCCGCCGAGTTTTTGTTCCCTGAACACGAAGCCGTTGATGACGAGAATGAAGAAGACTTCATTGCGAATGAAACCATCACCGAATCGGGCGGGCGCATTACCCTGCAACCGTTCCGCGAAGGCGCTGCACCAGACGCTTACCCCACCGTGAGTTTCCACGATGATGAATATAATGACGACGATGACGGCGGCCTGCCTTCATTATTGACGGAACATCAATCCGAAACAAAGCCAGTCGAAACCGCTTCGCCTGCGCTGGCGCCCTTACAGGAAAACGGCGAGTTGCGCATTGTCACCAGCGAAGAAGAAACCACCGAAGAAATCGACATGGGCGTCAACTTGATCGAAACGCCGACGAATGATGAATACCAACTGCCCTCGATTCAATTATTAGAAAAATCCGAACAAACCCGCCCCGAAGTCGCTCGCGAAGAAATCATCTATAACTCGCAGATGCTCGAGCAAACCCTGTCGGACTTTAACATCAGCGCCAAGGTGGTTGAGGTCAACTACGGGCCGACCATCACCTGTTATGAAATAGAACCTGCGCCGGGCATCAAAATCAGCCGCATCGAAAACCTGGCCAACGACATCACCCGCGCACTCAAAGCGGAGATGGTGCGAATCGTGGCGCCCATCCCCGGCAAGGGCACCGTCGGCGTCGAGGTCCCCAATCAACACCGCTCTGACGTGCTGCTGCGCGACGTAATCGCCAGCGACGGATATCACAAAACCGAGTCGAAACTCAAAGTCGCGCTGGGCAAAACCATCAGCGGCGAACCGTTCATTTTTGACCTGATGAAAGCGCCTCACCAATTGGTCGCGGGCGCGACCGGATCAGGTAAGTCGGTGTGCATCAACACCATCATCACCTCGATTCTCTACAACGCGGCGCCGCACGAAGTCAAACTGCTGCTGATTGACCCCAAACAAGTCGAACTGGCGTTGTATAAAGACATCCCCCATTTATTATCGCCTGTGGTGACCGACCCTAAGAAAGCGGGCGCGGCATTGCGCTGGGCGGTCGAAGAGATGGAGCAGCGCTACCGCTATCTCAAAAAAGCGGGCGTACGCAATATCAAAGAATACAACAAAAAGCGCATGTCGCAGCAAAAGGGCGACCTGGGCGAAACCGAACAATCGCAATTGCTGCCGGGGTTCTTGCCCTTCATCGTCATCATCATCGACGAACTCGCCGACTTGATGATGGTGGTGCGCCAGGAAGTCGAAGGCGCGATTGCGCGCTTGGCGGCGATGGCGCGCGCGGTCGGCATCCACCTGGTGCTGGCGACGCAACGCCCCTCGGTTGACGTGTTGACCGGCGTAATTAAAAACAACTTCCCCGCCCGCATGGCGTTTCAGGTTTCATCCAACACCGACTCGCGCACCATTCTCGACATGAAGGGCGCCGAATCGCTGATGGGGCGCGGCGACATGCTGTTCACCCCCGGCGGCGCAGGCAAGCCCATCCGCCTGCAATGTTCATTCGTCTCGACCGAGGAAGTCGAAGAGGTGTGCGATTTCGTGCGCTCGCAACAGGAAGTCGATTACGTTCAGGAAGAATTTATCCCCGCTGAGGAAACAAGTTCCGGCGGCGGCAGCGGCAGCGATGTGGAAGACGAACTCTACGAAGACGCCCTACAAGTCATCATGGAAAACGACGCGGCTTCGACCTCGCTGTTGCAGCGACGTCTTAAGATCGGCTATGGACGCGCCGCCCGCCTGCTCGACCTGATGGAAGAGCGCGGCATCGTCGGCCCTCCGCGCGGCAGCAAACCCCGCCAAATTTTACTGAACGGGATGTAAACTCAAACGGTGGGCTGCTTCGCGAGCCCACCCTACCTCGGATGAATGAAGCGTTTCAAGTAGGGTGGTGTTGAGCGAAGCGAAACCCACCAATAGAAACCATACAAAAATCAATGGTGGGATTCATTGCATTCATCCCACCCTACTTTGGATTTTCAAATAAACCAAACATCAGCGTCATTAACTCTGTTGAATAGGTGGGGTGGCAAGGGCAAGGCCGCGAAGCGGACAGCCCTTGAAGCAATCAACCGAATCAAACAGCGCGGGCGTTGGCGATTTCTTTGGGATGAATTTGTCGAACCTGGTCGGCGGTCAGCGTCTCAACGGAAACCGTGCCGCCATTCAACGTCATAAACTCGACTTCATAACCGCGCCCGTTTTCATAAACTTGCACAATTGTTCCGATATCGCCTTTGACGAGATTGCTTTCAGGCAAATCTTTTGTTAGAACAATACGGTCAAACTCTTTAAACATTTTCTACCCTGCCGGATACGCGGTCACAAATTTCGGATGACTTTCATTATTTAGTATAATCCAAACAGACCGAATTCTTGAATCCCGGTTTTTTGGATTTGGCAATACGCCTTCTACTATATATTTTACACCAAATTGAGTCTCTTGTGTACAAACTATAGAATTTCGATTCGCATGAATGAGAATCGCCTCTTGAAACTCATGGCTATTCTGTATCGAAAAACCCAATTGATTAAAGAACTTCGCTTTGAACCTTCCATCGGGATGATCGTTAGACAACAAGTAGTAGATCAACTTTTTAGAGTCAATAAATGCGTTCTCAACAAAAGGTAAAATCATCGTACCGATACTGCTACGGCCTGATCACGCTGCCGTCGCGGCGGCGGGTCATGCCCCATTGCAAATCAAACGGCGGGTCTTCTTTAATGGGGAACTTCTTCGCTTTCGCTTCATCTACGTCGATGCCCCAGCCAGGCGCCTCATTGGCGAAGCAATAGCCGTTTTCAATCTTCATACATCCAGGGAAGACTTCCTGAGCGGCGTCGTTGAAGATGTGCTGCTCTTGGATGCCGAAGTTATAACTCGACAGGTCGAGCGCCACGTTGGCGGCGTGGCCGAAGGGCGAGTTGTCGCCGGGGCCATGCCATGCGGTCTTCACGCCGAACGCCTCGCACAACGCAGCGAGTTTACGCCCGGGCGTCAGCCCGCCGATCTGCGACAAATGCACCCGGATATAATCAATCAGCCGGTCTTGAATCAGCCCCAGCCATTCGTTTGGATTATTAAACAGTTCGCCCATCGCGATCGGCGTCGCGCTCTGCTCGCGAATATGGCGGAAGAAATCGACTTCCTCAGGCGGCAGCGGATCTTCGAGGAAAAACAGCTGGTGCTTTTCCAACTCCTTCGCCATGAGCAGCGCCTGCGCGGGCGAAACGCGCTCGTGGATATCATGCAGCAGTTCAACGTCAAAACCGAATTGCTCACGCAAATGGTCGAACAGCCCTAGGGTTGACCGCATATAGACCGCAGGCTCAAACACACGGGTGCCTTCGGGCAGGTGTTTGGGTTTATCGGCCTTGCCGCCGCCCGCGCCGTAGCCGCCGTCGTAACCCGGCGTCGCCATTTGGGCGCGCACATGACGGTAGCCGCGCTCTTTCCACTTGCGGATATTGTCTTCGACCTCTTTCGGATCGCGGCCTGACGCATGCGCGTAGAGGTCGGCGGCGAAGCGGCATTTTCCGCCCAGCAGTTGATAGACTGGCATCCCGGCGCGCTTACCTTTGATGTCCCACAGCGCCATATCGACGCCGCTCATGGCGTTGTTGAGCACTGGGCCGTTGCGCCAATAACTGCTGACATAAGACGACTGCCAGATATCTTCGATGGCGTCGGGGTCTTTGCCGCGCAGGAACGGGTCGAGAAATTCATCGACGGCGTAGGCCGCCAGTTTGGCGCGTTGGGTGAAGGTGGCGCATCCCCAGCCGTAGAGGCCGGGCTGGTTGGTTTCGACTTTGACCACCACCAGGCGGATGCGTTCGGGCGCGGTCATGAGCGCTTTGACTTTGGTGATTTTGACGGGTTCGCCCACGCCGAAGTTTTGCGGCGTTTGGACGGCCAGCGCGCTTTGCGTGGTTGCGCCGACTCCCAGGCTTGATAACATGGCCAACAAATTTCGACGTTTCATGATTGGTTCTCCTGCATTCAGTTTTGGTATTAGAGGTAGCGACTGTCTTGGTTGTCAAGTTGTTTTTTCTGGTGAAAGTGGTTTGGCGATGACATTGAGGATACATAGAAGTTTTCGCATTGCAGCAATGAGAGCGGTCATTTTGGCTTTTCCGTTCGCAA